>UREB01000024.1 GCA_900546685.1 uncultured Eubacteriales bacterium
CCAGTTCTCTGCCGTAGTGCAGGGCCGCACGGAGGACCGCCTGCTCATCGAGCAGCGCAATAAGTTTTCCGTTGGGGATACGCTGGAGGTCGTCTCCCCCCGTTATACCAAAGCAAGCTTTTGTGTGGAGGCCCTCTGGGATGAAAGCGGCCGCCCCGTGGAAAGCGCGCCGCACGCCCAGCAGCGCTTGCAGCTGCGCTGCCCGTACCCATTGACCGCGCTGGATATTTTGCGTCGTCGCCTCTGATTTGTCGCCACAAAACGCCGCGATCGTGCGGCGTTTTTTCTATCCGGCTGAATATGACGAACTTGTCACCAGATTTGCAGGATTGTCACTGTATTTTTTACAGGTCGTATGATATATTTTTATCAACATCAAGAAATGGGAGCTTTTATTGTGTCTGAAGATTCCTCCAACCGCATATCCCCTTCGCTGGAAAGGGGGCTCAGCGCCGAGCAGGTAGCGCAAAAAACGGCACAGGGGCAGGTCAACCACGCCCCGGAGCCCATCACAAAATCCACCGCGCGCATCATCAGCGACAATTTGTTTACCTCCTTCAACGCGTTTGTCGTGGCCATTGCGGCCTGCATCGCGCTGGTAGGCGCGTATCAAAATCTGCTGTTTTTGATGATCATCGTCGCCAATACGCTCATTGGCATCATTCAGGAGATCCGTTCCAAAAAAACCATCGAAAAGCTGAGCGTCCTGTCCGTCCCCAAAGCGCGCGTGCTGCGCGACGGCCGCTTTTCTACCGTCGATACCGAGGCCTTGGTCTTGGATGACCTAATCGAGCTAACCCTGGGCAACCAGATCTGCGCGGACTGCATCGTGCGCCAAGGGCAGGTAGAGGTCAATGAATCGCTTTTAACCGGCGAAGCGGACCCCGTCTACAAAAAGCCCGGCGATGTGCTATTATCCGGCAGCTTTGTCATCAGCGGCCGGTGCCTGGCCCAGGTGGAGCATGTAGGCGCGGACAACTATGCCACCAAAATTGCGCTGGAAGCCAAGCGGCCGGAAAAATATCACTCTGAATTGATGGAATCGCTGCGCAAGATCACAAAATCCACCAGCCTCATCATTTTGCCCATGGGGCTGATCCTATTCCTTCGCAGCTATTTTTTGCTGGATGAAACCATCCAAACCGCCGTTGTCTCCTCTGCCGCCGCCATCATCGGCATGTTTCCGCAGGGGCTCGTGCTGCTGACCAGCGTTTCGCTGGCCGTTGGCGTTATCAAGCTGGGCCGCAGGCGCACCCTGGTGCAGCAGCTGTTTTGCATTGAAACCCTAAGCCGTGTAGACGTTCTGTGCTTGGATAAGACCGGCACGCTGACCACCGGCGAAATGTCCGTTTTGGAAACGCTGCCCCTGCTCTGTCCGCCTTCGCTTGGGTGGGATAGCTGGGAGGCGCTCTGTGCCTATGTCACCGCTTCTAAGGATGAAAACGCCACCGCAGCTGCTTTACAGCGCTATTTTGAGCCGCTCCAAGCTGCCTATACGCAGGCCCTTCCCTTTTCCTCTGAGCGCAAGTGGGGCGCCGTCTGCTTTGCAGAGCGCGGCACGCTGTATTTGGGCGCGCCGGACTTTTTGCTGCCGGATGCCAGCCACCCGCTGCACCGCACCGTGCAGTACCATACGCGCAACGGCTGCCGCGTGCTGCTGCTTGCCCACAGCCAAGCGCCGCTGGATCCGCATCGTTTGCCGGAGGACTTAGTGCCCGTAGCTGCCGTTGTGCTGTGTGACACCCTCCGGCCGGAAGCCAAGGATACCCTGGCCTTCTTTGCCAACGAGGGTGTGCAGGTCAAAATCATCTCCGGCGACCATCCCATGACGGTGGCCAGCATTGCGCGCCAGGTGGGCCTGCCCCGCGCAGACCGGTATATCGACGTCTCCGTTCTTTCGGAGGATGAGTTGGCCAAGGCCGCCGAAACCTACACCATTTTCGGCCGGGTAAAGCCAGAGCAAAAGCGTATTTTGGTGCATGCCCTGCAAAAAAACGGGCATACCGTGGCTATGACGGGCGATGGCGTCAACGACGTTTTGGCGCTTAAGGATGCCGATTGCAGCATTGCCATGGCCTCCGGCAGCGACGCGGCACGCCAGGTAGCGCAGCTCGTGCTGCTGGATTCCGACTTTTCCTGCCTGCCGGAGGTTGTGATGGAAGGGCGCCGCGTCATCAACAACATCACGCGTACCGCGTCGATGTACCTGATCAAAACGGTGTTCTCCTTCCTCCTCTCCGTCATTACGGTGTTTACGCCGTTCAACTACCCCTTCACGCCGATACAGCTTACGCTGATTAGCATGTTTTGCGTCGGCATCCCCACCTTTTTCCTGGCGCTGGAACCCAGCCGCGACCGCATCACCGGCAATTTTCTTTCCACTGTGCTCCAGCGCTCTCTCCCCGGCGCGCTCATCGTCGTGCTGTACGTTATGCTGATCCAGTCGATAGGCCCTGTTTTGGGGCTTACTGAGCCGCAATGCGCTACGCTCTCGGTATATCTCACCGGCATTGCCAACCTCACGCTGCTTTGGCGTGTGTGCTGGCCGCTCAATGCCATGCGCGGTACGCTCTGTCTGTTGATGACAGCCGGCTTTTTTACCGCCGCACACCTGTTCCGCAGCCTCATCGGCCTTACGGTGATGAGCAGTTCTATGTGGCCGGTCTGCCTTGTCTTTGCCCTGTGCTGCCTGCCCTTGATGCTGCTCGTTGAAAGGCTTTTGAAAAAATTGCCACAGCTGCGCAAATAAAAAAAGAGGCTTCGGCCTCTTTTTTTATTATTTTTACGCAAGCACATAAAAGTAAAGCAGCACGGCTACGCCCAGCACAATGCGGTAATAGCCGAAAGGCTTAAAGGTATGCGTCTGAATGAATTTCATCAAAAACCGGATGGCAAACAGCGAAACCACAAAGGCCACCACCGTGCCCACCAACAATGTCAAAAGCTGTGGGCCCACCAATAGGTCGGCATATTTGATCAGCTTTAATCCGCTGGCGCCCAGCATGACAGGAATCGCCAGGAAAAACGAAAATTCTGCCGCTACCGTACGGGTGCAGCCCAGCATCACCGCGCCCAAAATCGTAGCGCCGGACCGCGACGTCCCCGGAATCAGCGCCAGCACTTGAAATACGCCGATCAGCGCTGCCGTTCGGGCACTCATTTGTGCAAAGGAGCGAATGCGTCCCTTTCTTTTCTGGCTTTCTACCACGATAAACCCTACGCCATAGACAATCAGCGTAATGGCCACGGTGGTCGGGTTGTAAAACAGCGCATTGATTTTTTCCTCAAACAGCAGACCAATGATCCCCGCCGGAACGGTAGCAATCAGCACCTTGCCCCATAGGGAAAGGGTATCGCGCTTCTGCTTTTGGTTCTTTTGGGTGGAAAAGGGATTTAGCTTATGAAAATACAGCACCAATACCGCTAGGATAGAGCCAAACTGTACCACCACCATGAACAGATCTACAAACTCCTTGCCTCCGCTAAGCTGGATCCATTCATCCGCTAAAATCATGTGCCCGGTGCTGCTGATGGGCAGCCATTCCGTAATGCCCTGAATGATCCCCAGTAGGATCGCCTTGATAATTTCCATTGCCGTTCCCTCCTATGGCGCAGCGCGCCCATGAAAACATATGCTGCAAACGCCACCGAGTATTTCTAAAACCCGTTTATCATACCATAGTACGCTTCGTTTGAACACCTTTTTCAGGATTTCGGATATGTCCCGGGCAATGGGGGCATACAAAAACACCGCCCTGTTGGGCGGTGTTTTCAGCGTTTATGCTTATTCTTTGATGGTCGCTTTCAGCACTTCCGTCAGTTTCGGAACGATCTTCAGCGCGTCGCCTACGATGCCGTAGTCCGCCACTTCAAAGATCGGCGCGGTCTCGTCCTTGTTGATCGCGATGATCAAGTCAGATTCCTCCATGCCAGCCACGTGCTGGATAGCGCCGGAAATACCGATGGCAAAGTACACCTGCGGGCGCACGGTTTTGCCTGTCTGGCCCACCTGCAGATCCTTCGGTTCCCAGCCTGCGTCTACCACAGCGCGGGAGCAGCTCACTTCGCCGCCCAATACATCGGCCAGCTCTTTGAGCATCTCGAAGTTTTCCGGGCAGCCCATGCCGCGGCCGCCGGATACCAGGATCTTGGCATCCATGATGTCCACAGTATCTGTGATGGACTTCACGACATCCAGAATCTCAACATACTTGTTGTCCGGTGTGAAGCCCGGGTTGTATTCTTCCACAACCGCCTTGGCGCCTTCGATGCGGTCGATCTTCTGCATAACGCCGGGGCGAACCGTGGCCATCTGCGGACGGTTGTCCGGGCAGGCGATGGTTGCGATGGTGTTGCCGCCGAACGCCGGGCGGGTCATCAGCAGCTGATTGTGCTTTTGTTCCTGTCCTTCTCTGGCCACCAGCGGGAAATCGCCGATATCCAGCTGTGTGCAGTCTGCCGTCAAGCCGGTGGCTACACGGGCAGATACGCGGGGGCCGAGGTCGCGGCCGATGGCGGTTGCGCCGATCAGCATGATCTCGGGCTTATATTTGTTGATCACAGAGGACAGCGCATGGGTATACGGCTCGGTTCTGTAATCTTTCAGCTCCGGATCGTCTACCACGATAACGCGGTCTGCGCCATAGGCCGCCAGCTCGTCTGCCAGGCCTTTTACGCCGGAGCCGATCAACACAGCCGTTACTTCAGTGTTCAGGTCTTTGGCCAAGTCCTTGCCCTTGCCGATCAACTCAAACGCGATGCCGCTGATTTCGTTGTCTACCTGCTGAGCAAAAACGAATACGCCTTTATATTCTTCCAAGTTCATCCTTTTACACCACCCTCATCAAATGATATGTTTCTCTTGCAGCTTTTCGGTGATATACGCTGCAGCGGCTTCCGGATCCAGGGTGAACATTTCCCCTGCTCCCTTTCTTACCTTGTCGGAAGCTTTGGCAATCTTGGTCGGCGAACCCTTCAATCCGATGTTCGCATCGTCCAGATCCTTCAGATCCGCTCTGCCCCAGGTGGTGATCTCCGCTTGGAACGCGTCGAAAATGCCGCCGGGCGTCATGTAGCGGGGCTCGTTGAGCTCTGCCAACGCCGTGACCAAGCAGGGCATTTTGGCCTTTACCACATGGTAACGGTCTTCATATTGGCGTTCTACCACGATGGAATCGCCGTCAACCTCCAGCTTCTGGGCATAGGAGATAACCGGGATGCCCAAATGCTCGGAGATCTGCGGGCCTACCTGCGCGGTATCGCCGTCGATGGCCTGGCGGCCGGTGATGATCAAATCGTACTCCAAGTTGCGGATCGCAGCGGCGATGGTCTGGGAGGTTGCCCAGGTATCCGCGCCGCCCAGTACGCGGTCGGTTACCAGGATGGCCTTATCTGCGCCCATGGCCAGCGCTTCGCGCAGCACATCCGCCGCTTTCGGCAGGCCCATGGTCAGCACGGTAACCTCCGCGCCATACTTGTCTTTCAGCCGCAGAGCAGCTTCCAGGCCGGCCTTGTCATCCGGATTCATGATCGCAAGCATCGCCGCACGGTTCAGCGTGCCATCCGGGTTAAACTGTACGCCGCCTTTTGTATCCGGCACCTGTTTTATACAAACAACAATTTTCACGGTTCTAACCCTCCTGTTATCTCAATAAGTCGCCAGAGATGACCATACGCTGAACTTCGGAAGTTCCTTCGTAAATCTCCGTGATCTTCGCATCACGCATCATGCGCTCCACCGGATATTCTCTGGTGTAGCCGTAGCCGCCGTGAAGCTGTACACACTTGGTGGTAACTTCCATAGCGACCTCAGCTGCATACAGCTTTGCCATGGCAGCTTCCACAGAGAAGCGTTTTTTGGTGTCCTTGGCTTTGGCTGCATTGTAGACCAACAGGCGGGCTGCCTCGATCTTGGTCTTCATATCCGCCAGCTGGAACTGGGTATTCTGGAATTTGGCGATAGAACGGCCAAACTGCTTTCTTTCCTTTACATAGGCAACGGTTTCATCAAACGCGCCCTGTGCCAGGCCCAGCGCCTGTGCCGCAATGCCGATACGGCCGCCGTCCAGCGTGGTCATGGCAATGCCGAAGCCCTTGCCTTCCTCACCCAGCAGGTTTTCCTTGGGCACGATGCAGTTTTCAAAGATCAGCTCGGTCGTGGAAGATCCACGGATACCCATCTTCTTTTCCTTGGTGCCGATGCTAAAGCCCGGGAAATCCTTTTCTACGATAAACGCAGAAATGCCTTTGGTGCCCTTGGATTTATCCGTCATCGCGAAGATGATGTAGATATCCGCCTGGCCGCCGTTGGTAATGAAGATCTTGCTGCCGTTCAAGACATAGTGGTTGCCTTCCAGCACCGCTTTGGTCTGCTGGCCGGCAGCGTCCGTGCCTGCGCCGGGCTCGGTCAAGCCGAAAGCGCCGAGCTTTTCACCCTTTGCCAGCGGAATCAGGTATTTTTCCTTCTGCTCCGGCGTACCGAACTTGTTGATCGGCTCTGCGCCCAAAGAGGTGTGCGCGGAAACGATAACGCCGGTGGTGCCGCAAACTCTGGACAATTCCTCTACGCAGATCGCATAGGTCAGGGAATCACAGCCCTGGCCGCCGTATTCCTTTGCGAACGGGATGCCCATAAAGCCGTATTTCTGCATTTTCTTTACAGTTTCAATGGGGAAGCGTTCGGTCTCATCAATCTCTTGGGCCAAGGGTTTTGCTTCTGTTTCAGCAAACTGCCGGAACAGACCGCGTGCCATTTCTTGTTCTTTGCTGAGTACGAAGTCCATACTCGTTCCTCCTAATCAAAATTTACAGTCCTAGGACCGTCTGAACTCTTACTTGGTGTAATCGAAGAAGCCTTTGCCGCTCTTGCGTCCGAGCAAGCCGCCGCGTACCATCTTGCGGAGAAGCGGGTGCGGGCGGTATTTCGGGTCGCCGGTTTCGCTTTCCAATACTTCCATGATGGCCAAGCATACATCCAGGCCGATCAGATCGCCCAAGGACAGCGGGCCCATCGGATGGTTTGCGCCCAGCTTCATCGCGGTATCGATGTCCTCTGCGCTGGCCACGCCTTCCGCGTAGATGCCCACCGCTTCGTTGATCATCGGGATCAGGATACGGTTAACCACAAAGCCGGCCGCTTCCTTTACCTCTACCGGGGTCTTGCCGATCTCCACAGAGATCTCTTTGATGCGCTCTACGGTCTCTGCCTTGGTGTTCATGCCCGCAATGACCTCTACCAGCTTCATCACCGGTGCCGGGTTAAAGAAGTGCATGCCAACCACAGCGCGGCTCATGCCTTTGGAGATCTCCGTTAAGGACAGGGAAGAGGTGTTGGAAGCCAGGATCGCTTCCGGTTTGCAGATCTTATCCAGCTTTTGGAACAGCTCCTGCTTTAAGTCCATGCGCTCGATGGCCGCTTCTACGACCAGATCGCAGTCCGCCACAGCTTCGTTATCGCCATGGGTAGAAATCTTCGCCATGATCTCGTCTACCTTGGCCTGCTCCATGCGGCCTTTGGCAACCTGTTTGTCCAGGGCCTTTTGGATCCTGGCCTTGCCGCCATCAGCAAATTCCTGCTTGATGTCGCAAAGAACAACTTCATAACCGTCGGTTACTGCAAACGCCTGCGCGATGCCAGCGCCCATGGTGCCGGCGCCAATCACTCCAACTTTCATGATGTACCTCCAAATACAATCTTTTATAAAGGGCTAAATGCCGATTTATCTGTTGACAAACGGTTCGGGCTTGCGTTTTTCCAAAAACGCCGTCATGCCGTTTTTCTGGTCCTCCGTCTCAAAGCAGCTGCCAAACAGCTTCTCTTCGATGACAATGGCTTGGTCCATATCCACCTGCAAGCCGTCGTTGACAGCCTTCTTGGTGGCGCGCACCGCAATGGGGGCGTTTTTCGCGATCTTGCCGGCCAGCTTCATCGCAGCATCCATCAGCTCTTCCACCGGGTATACCGCGTTTACCAGGCCCAGGGCCAGCGCTTCGTCCGCCTTCACCTGCGTGCAGGCATACAGCATTTCCTTGGCCTTGCCTACGCCGATGGTGCGGGCCAGGCGCTGCGTGCCGCCAAAGCCAGGCGTGATGCCCAAGCCCACTTCGGGCTGGCCAAAGCGCGCATTTTCAGACGCCAAGCGAATGTCACAGCTCATGGACAATTCGCAGCCGCCGCCCAGCGCAAAGCCGTTGACCGCAGCGATCACCGGAACCGGGAAGGTCTCGATCTTGCGGAAAATATCGTTGCCCTTTTTGCCGAACGCTTCGCCCTCGGCCTTTGTCAGGGTGCTCCTATCTCCGATGTCCGCGCCCGCCACAAAGGATTTCTGGCCCGCGCCGGTGATGACCAGGCAGCGCACCGTTTCCAGGTCCACCTGATCCAGGGTTTGATCCAAAGCATCCAACACTTCGGAATTCAGCGCGTTCAGCGCCTTTTCACGGTTGATGGTGATAACGCCTACCGCGTCCTTTTGTTCATACAGTACAACGCTCATTGCAAAAGCCTCCTAAAAAGTATGGATCCTTAGCCTTCGTATTTTTCTACGATGGTCGCGCAGCCCATGCCGCCGCCGATACACAGCGTTGCCAAGCCGCGTTTTGCATCGCGCTTCTGCATCTCATGCAGCAGGGTAACCAGGATACGGCAGCCAGATGCGCCTACCGGATGGCCCAGCGCAATGGCGCCGCCGTTTACGTTTACCTTGTCCGCATCCCATTTCAGCTCTTTGCCCACAGCCAATGCCTGGGCCGCAAACGCTTCGTTGGCTTCGATCAAATCGAAATCATCAATGCCAAGGCCGGTCTTTTTGAATACCTTCTTGCAAGCTGCCACCGGGCCCACGCCCATGATGGAAGGATCTACGCCGCCCAAGGCGCCGGCTACCCATGTTGCCATCGGCTTTACGCCCAGCTCCTTGGCCTTTTCCTCGCTCATCACAACCACGCAAGCCGCGCCGTCGTTGATGCCGGAAGCGTTGGCCGCCGTGACCGTGCCGCCATCCGGTTTGAAGGCGGGTTTCAGCTTGGCAATGCCCTCTGCCGTTACGCCGGCGCGCGGGCCTTCGTCCTTATTGAAGATCACGGTTTCCTTTTTCATCTTGACCGGTACGCCGACGATCTCATCGTCAAACTTGCCGGCCTTCTGGGCCGCTTCGGTCTTGTTCTGGCTCAGGGCCGCAAACTCATCCTGCATTTCGCGGGTGATGCCCCATTGCTCCGCCACGTTTTCCGCCGTGATGCCCATGTGGTATTGATTGAACGCATCCCACAACGCATCTTTGATCATCGTGTCTACCAATACGCCATTGTTCATGCGGTAGCCATAACGGCCCTGCATCACAGCATACGGCGCGGAAGACATGTTTTCCATACCGCCGGCCACTACGATGTCCGCGTCGCCCGCCTGGATCATGTTCGCCGCCATGTTGACTGCGTTCAAGCCGCTGCCGCATACCACGTTCAGCGTAACGGCCGGCACTTCCACCGGCAGCCCTGCATGGATGGCCGCCTGACGCGCCACGTTCTGGCCCAGGCCCGCCTGGATTACGCAGCCCATCAGCACTTCATCGACCTGCTCCGGCTTTACGCCTGCACGGCTCAGGGCTTCCTTGATGACGATGGTTCCCAACTGCTCTGCCGGCACACTTGTCAGCGCGCCGCCCATTTTGCCGATCGCCGTACGTACAGCGCCAGCCAATACAACTTTTTTGGACATGTTCGTTTCCTCCGTTTTTTAATTACTCTTAAAGGATGTACATTGGTTGAAAAATGAGAGTCTGCCTCTGATTTTGACTATGTGATAAATATATCACAATGTATGGGCCAATGCAACGCTCCCGTGTTCTTTTTTTCACAAATTCCGCAATTTTTTCTTGGCATTTTTAGGGTGCCTCGTCCGCATGCCCCCGCCAAAAAAAAGGCAAAGGACTCCGGCAGGGCCGGCAGCCCCGTCAGAGTCCAAATTCGTTTAGTTCAAATGAATCACCACAGCGCGCTCTTCGCTCATATCCTCAATGGAATATTTGCCGCCGCTTCTTCCGTGTCCGCTCTGGCTGCCGCCACCGCCGCCGGCCGGAATCGTCGGGTCCCAATAATTGGAAGCGCCGTTGATGTTTGTTGCGCCGAAATTGTATTGCTCCGCCATGCGCAGCGCCTTGTTTACATCCTTGGTAAAGATGGCGCAGAACAGGCGGTATCCGCTCATATCCACCAAGCCGGGGATCTCGCTCTCGTCCTTAAAACGCACCAGCGGCAGCACCGGCCCAAAGGTTTCGTCGGTATGCAGCATGCAGTCCACCGGCACATGGTCTACCACGGTAGGCTCAAAGTACCGGTCCGTGGGCATGCCCTCGCGCCGTTTGCCGCCGGCTACCACCTTGGCACCCTTTTCCACCGCCTGCTTGATGTGCGATTCCACAATCTCGATCTGGCTTTCCAGGTGCATCGGCCCCATCGTGGTCTTTTCATCAAACGGATCGCCCAGCTGATACTGGGTCTGCATCTTCTCCAAGATCTTTGCCACCAAAGCGTCGGCAATGGCGTCGTCCACCAAAACGCGCTCTGTGCTGGTGCATACCTGGCCGGCGTTCAAAAAGCTGCCGTTCATCAGGCCCTGGGCCGCTACGTCCAAATCAGCATCCTTCAAAACGATACACGGGCCGTCGCCGCCAAGCTCCATGGAGGTATGCTTGCATTTGGCGCGCTCGCATATGATGTTTCCCGTTACCGTAGAGCCGGTAAAGCCGATGCCTGCGGTCAGCGGATGTGCGCTTAGCGCGTCGCCTACCACGGAGCCCTTGCCGATCACAAGGTTGACTGCGCCGGCCGGCAGGCCCACGCCTTCAAAGCACTTCATCAGCGCGCTTGCCACCGCTGCGGTGGTGGTAGCAGGGTTCCACACCATCGGATCGCCCACTGCAATGCCGGCAGCCAGGTAATACTGGCAGGCCGTGCCCAGCGGGAAGTTCCACGGGGTGATTACCGCAAAAATCCCCTTCGGGCGGCGCGTCACCAGGCAGCGCGCATCTTTATCGCGCAGCGCCACTACCTTGCCGTCCATCCATTTGATCTGCTCGGCCGCATCGCGGAACGCCAGCGCACAGGCCGCTACCTCGCCCAGCGCTTCGCTGTGGTACGGCTTGCCGTGCTCGGCGGTCAGCAGCTTTGCCAGCTCCTCTTGGTTTTCGTCGATCTTGTTCGCAATCCTGTAACAGATTTCCGCCCGCTCAAATACCGTCATCGCCGCCAAGGCAGGCGCCGCTTTTTTTGCCGCCTGCAAGGCCGCGTCGGCGTCTTCTGGCGTCCCCAGCGGAATGCGCCCCAGCACCTCGCCGCTGCCCGGGCTTATGACGTCCTGCATCTGCCGGCCCTCGCCTTCAAACCACTTGCCATCGATATACATCGGAAAAATCATCGCATGTTCCTCCATTCTCATACAGCGCTTTGCCGCGCCTTCCCCTGCTGCGCTTACTTTCTGCCCACTGGGGATATATCTGTATCTATCTTACCATAAATCCCCCAGCTTTGAACAGGCTTGATCCGCCATCGCCATAGCAACAGCCCTAAGCAGTATCCCTTTTCCCGATACAAAAAACGGAAGCCTGCCTCGGCTTCCGCATTTCGGTCATGTTTCAAAATCATTTCTTTTTACGCTTTGCATTTCTGCATGTATCCGCCATCGCGCAGCCCTGACATCCTGCACAGCCGCCTTTGCTGCGTCGCCAGCGCCATAAAGCCAGAACGGCCAGCCCCAATACCGCTGCCAACAACAGCCAATCCAGCACACCCATATTACACAAATCCCAGCAACAAGCCGATATGCCGTACTGCAAACGCAATCAACCATGCGATCGCGGTCTGCGCCATCATGGCCAGCGCCGCTTCCCGGCGGGATCCCATCTCGCGCCTTACAGCCGCCAAAGCCGCCACGCACGGCATATATAGCAGCGTAAAGCAAAGGAAGGTGAACGCGCTCAGCGGCGTAAACAGCTGCGAAAGCAGCGGCGTCAACGCCGTGGTATCCCCTACGCCCATCAACACAGCCAGGGTGCTTACCACCGCTTCCTTGGCCGTCAGCCCGGTCAACAGCGCGGTGGATGCCTGCCACGAGCCAAAGCCCAGCGGCACAAAGATGGGCGCTATGAGCGCGCCGATGGCCGCCAGCATGCTGTTTGCGCTGTCCGCTACCATATTTAGGCGGAAATCAAAGCTCTGTAAAAACCAGATGAGGATCGTCGCCACAAAGATGATGGTAAACGCCCTGTGGATAAAGTCCTTGGCCTTTTCCCACATATGCAGGGTAATGCTCTTGCCGCTCGGCAGCCGGTAGGCCGGCAGCTCCATGACAAACGGCACCGGGTTTCCCTTAAAGCAAAACCGCTTTAGGATCAGCCCATACAAAATGCCTACCGCCATGCCCAGCACATACAGCCCGATCATCACCAGCGCCGCATAGTCCGGGAAAAATGCCTGGGTAAATACCGCATAGATCGGCAGCTTGGCGCTGCAAGACATAAACGGCGTCAGCATGATGGTCATCTTTCTATCCCGTTCGCTGGCCAGTGTGCGCGTGGCCATGATGGCGGGCACCGAACAGCCGAACCCAATGAGCATCGGTACAAACGAACGGCCGGAAAGCCCGATTTTGCGCAGCAGCTTATCCATCACAAACGCTACGCGCGCCATATACCCGCTGTCCTCCAAAAGCGATAGGAAGAAAAACAGCACCACGATGGTCGGCAAAAACGACAACACGCTGCCCACGCCGGCAAACACGCCGTCTATGATGAGGGAATGCACCATCTGGTTGATCCCAAGGTTTGTCAACAGCGTATCCGTCCACATCGTCACAACCTGAATCCCGGTTTCCATAATGTCGCTCAAAAACGCCCCGACCAGGCCAAATGTCATCCAAAATACCACGCCCATGATGCAAAGGAAGATGGGGATGGCAAAATACTTGTGCGTCAGTATCTTGTCAATGGCCACCGAGCGCTGCTGTTCTTTGGTCTCACTGGGCTTATGCACCGCCTTGGCGCTCACTTTTTCAATAAATTGGTAGCGCATATCCGCCAGCGCCGCTTCACGGTCCATGCCCAGCGCATCCTCCATCTCACGGGCGATATGCTCCAGCGTTTCCACCTCGTTTTGGTTGAGCTTCAGCGCGCGCACGGTGGGCTCGTCTCCCTCCACCAGGCGGGTAGCGGCAAAGCGTCCCGGGATGCCGGCGGCCGCGCAGTGGTCCTCAATCAAATGCGCCACCGAGTGAATGGCGCGGTGCACCTCATTGGTGCAAAAATCCATCTTCTTGGGCCGCGTCTGGCTCTTTGCCACGCGCAGCAAGCGATCCACCAATTCGCTGACGCCCTCGTTCTTGCTGGCAGAAATGGGCACCACCGGGATGCCCAGCGCCTCCTCCAGGCACTTTATATCGATGCTGCCGCCCGAAGAGGTTACCTCGTCCATCATATTCAGCGCCAACACCATTGGCAGCCCCAATTCTATCACCTGAAGCGTTAAATACAGGTTGCGTTCAATGTTGGTGGCATCCACGATGTTGATGACGGCGTCCGGCTTGCCCTGAATCAGAAAGTCGCGCGTCACCACCTCCTCCGCCGTATAGGGAGAAAGCGAATAAATGCCGGGCAGATCCACCACCGTAGCATCCTTTGCCTTTTTGATTACGCCTTCTTTTTTCTCCACCGTAACGCCCGGAAAGTTGCCTACATGTTGGTTGCTGCCTGTCAGTTGGTTAAACAGCGTGGTCTTGCCGCAGTTTTGGTTTCCAATCAATGCAAAGACCATCTTCATTTCCCCTCTTCCGGCCAAGCCGTGCCATCCTTTTGCCAGTTTGCCTGAATCCCGTTCTTTTCTCTATGTCCATGGCGGCGTCCACGGCCTGCCGCATGGGGCGGGCGGGATGCCGGCGCTTTGGTGGATACCGTCTTGTCGGATACAATCTCTATTTTTCTGGCGTCCTCGGCGCGGATTGTCAGCTCATAACCGCGCAAATGCAGCTCGATGGGATCGCCCATCGGCGCCATTTTGCGCACCGTCACCCTCGTTTTGGGCGTCAACCCCATATCCAGCAAGCGTCTGCGCAGCGCGCCCTCGCCGCCGACCGTCGCAATCACGCCGCTGTCTCCAATATGTAGCTCATCCAAAGTCATCTTTTCTGCCCCCATCCAAGGTAAGCGTTAGCCTAGACTTACATTCTACTCACGCTCTTTGCGCCTGTCAACCGCCCCGATACGCCAGCGCTGCCCTTGTCCCCTCTCTATGCGATGCGCGGTTTGTCCTCTAGTTGCCTGCCGACGCATAAAACAAGCGGCAAGCTT
>UREB01000025.1 GCA_900546685.1 uncultured Eubacteriales bacterium
TCTTGGCAGACAGAAAATGGCGAGCAGGTAATCAATGCAGTGAAATCAGCGGTAGCGGCGGGTTATCGGGCCATCGATACGGCAGCAGCATACGAAAATGAAGCGGGCATAGGCCAGGGCATCAAGGAGTGCGGAATAGCACGGGAAGAGCTGTTTATTACTTCTAAGCTGTGGAACAGCGACCAGGGCTACGACAATACGCTGCGTGCGTTTGACAAAACCATGGATCTGCTTGGCCTAGATGTGTTGGATCTATACCTGATCCATTGGCCTTGCCCGGATCATGATAAATATGTGGAGACTTGGAAAGCATTTGAAACGCTGTATAAGGATGGCCGTGTACGTGCAATTGGTTTAAGCAATTTTATGCAGGAGCATGTGCAAAAGCTGCTTGACACCTGTGAAATCAAGCCGATGGTGGATCAGATTGAATGCCATCCGTTCTTGACGCAGACACAGATGCAAAAGTTCCTTTTTGAGAATCAGATTGCTATGACCGCATGGAGCCCGTTGGCCCATGGCGAAGTATTCGGCAATGAAACGCTGCAAAAGATTGCGGATAAGTACAACAAGAACATTGCACAGATCGTCATTCGCTGGGAATTGCAAAGAGGCATCATCACCATTCCGAAATCCATCAACCCGAAAAGAATTGAGGAGAATATTCAGGTATTTGATTTCATTTTGAATTCTGAGGATATGGTGGCCATCGATATGTTAAATCAAGGCCGTCATACGGGCCCTGATCCCTATACATTCCATAAAATGTAATGAAAAAAGCAGCCGAACGGCTGCTTTTTTTGCAGGGCAAAACAACATAAAACTGTGATGTGCCTCATAGATATAGAATAAGTATTTTAGGAGGCGTCGACAGTGCAGAATACCTATGATAATCAGGCGCAATTATTGGGCACCATCGTACAGGACCCGTTATATTCCCATTCACTGTATGGAGAAAACTTTTATACCTTTGCTTTGCATGTCAAAAGGCTATCAGATACTGCGGACGTATTGCCGGTTACAGTCTCGGAACGGATATTGGGAAAGGCAAAATCCGGACAAATCGTTCGAGCGTATGGCCAGGTAAGAAGCTATAATAAGGTAATGGCGGGAAGCAGCCGGCTGATTTTAACGGTATTTGCAAGACGTTTGGAATTTATCTCTCAAGCGACAGCATGCCATAATGAAATCTCGCTGTGCGGATATTTATGCAAAAAGCCTACTTATAGGAAAACACCGTTTGATAGAGAGATTACGGATATACTGCTTGCTGTGAACCGAGCGTATCACAAAAGCGATTATTTGCCCTGCATTGCATGGGGGAAAACGGCACGCTTTGCCGCGCGTTTAGAGGTAGGAACCCATATTCGATTGAAGGGCCGAATGCAGTCACGCGCGTATGAAAAGACCTATCCAACGGGGGAAACCACCATCAAAACTGCATACGAAATTTCCATTGCGCAATTGGAGGTTATTACGGACGAGTGATAATTTACGCCGTTTTTGTGCTTTAATAAAGTAACGTATCATGGTATAATACAAAAAAACGTTTGGGAGGATTCGCATGCCAGCCAATTCCAATCTAAAGTCCAAAGAAATGGACATGCTTTGCCAAGCGCTTCTTCAATTGGAGACGGTAGAGGAATGCTATCAGTTTTTTGAAGACATTTGCACCATGGCGGAGATGCATGCCCTAAGCCAACGTTTACAAGTGGCAAAAATGCTGAAGGATAAAGTGACCTATCAAGAAATCAGCCGGCTTACCGGCGCTTCCACGGCAACGATCAGCCGTGTGAACCGGTGTGTGGCCTATGGCAGCGGTGGTTATGGGCTAGTGCTGGAACGCCTGAACGCACAAGGCGAACAATAATGGTTTGAAACGATTTTGGCGTACAAAGGCCAGCTTTGTGCGCCTTTTTCTTGGGTTATCGTAGGAGGAAATATGGATTTATCCGGTTTAAATCAAAACCAAAGAGCTGCTGTAGAACAAACGGAAGGGCCTTTGCTGATCTTGGCGGGGGCAGGCAGCGGAAAAACGAGAACGCTTACCATGCGTACAGCGCATTTGTTGGAGCTGGGCGTATTCCCCAGTTCGATTCTTTGTATTACGTTTACAAATAAAGCGGCCAACGAGATGAAGGATCGTGTGGAGGAACTGGTAGGCCCGGCGGCACAGTCTATGTGGATCTGCACATTTCATAGCATGTGCGTAAGGATTTTGCGCATGAACGCAGATGCACTTGGCTATACCAAAAACTTTACCATCTATGATACCGATGACGTACAGCGTTTGATCAAGCAGATAGAAAGAGATCTGGACATTGATGAAAAATTTTGCCCGGCCAAAGCGGTAGCGTCCGCCATCTCAGACGCAAAGAATAAGATGTTATGGCCAAAGGACTATGCACAGCGTGCTACGGGCGATATTTGGAAGCAGACCGTGGCAGAGGTATATGCTGAATATGAAAAGCGTTTGTTAGCGAATAACGCATTTGATTTTGACAATCTGCTGGGAAAAACAGTAGAGTTGTTTGAAAAGCATCCGGACATATTGGCGTATTATCAAAATAGATTTCGCTATGTGCATGTAGACGAGTACCAGGATACCAACCGGGCACAATATTTATTGGTAAAATACATTGCGGCCCATGGCAATGTCTGTGTGGTAGGGGATGACGATCAATCCATCTATGGATGGCGTGGGGCGGATATTCGTAATATCCTTGACTTTGAAAAGGATTTTCCTGGTGCAAAGCTGATTCGTCTTGAACAGAATTACCGTTCGACTACACCGATTCTTGAGGCCGCCAATGCCGTTATCAGCCATAACAGTGGACGAAAGGGAAAGACCTTGTTTACAACCCGGGAAGGGGGCGCGCCCGTTACGCTCCATCGCTGTATCTCCGAGCGCGAAGAAGCGATGTTTGTGGCGGATACCATCGATGATTTGCTGGCGGATTACCGGCTTTCGGATTTTGCTGTGCTTTATCGCACCAATGCACAGAGCCGTGCTTTGGAAGAGGAATTTATGAAAAAGCAGATCGCGTACCGGGTGGTAGGCGGCATTAAATTCTATGACCGCAGAGAGGTCAAAGATTTAGTAGCCTATTTGAGGTTTCTGCAAAATCCCCAGGACAGCGTCAGTTTGTTCCGCATCCTCAATGTGCCCAAGCGCGGGATCGGGGCGACAACGGTGGAAAAAATACAAGCTGCCGCCCAGGCAAACGATGCGTTCGCTTGGGACATTGTCATGAATGCCAGCCGGCATATTACGCCGAAACGCACGGCGGACAAGCTGGAAAAGTTTGCCAACGATATGATGCAGCTTATGGCGGCCGGGGTGCTGCTGGCGCCGGAGGAATATGTACGCAAGGTTTTGGATGATACCGGGCTTCTGCTGCAGTATCAGGAAGAAGGAACCGAGGAAGCGCTGGCACGCGCTGAAAATATGCTAGAGTTTATCACGGCCATCCAGGAATTCATGCAAAGCAATGCGGATGCTACGTTGGCTGATTTTCTTGCAAGCGTGGCCCTGGTCATGGATACGGATGAACAGGTGGAGACCAATACTGTAACTTTAATGACGCTGCATAGCGCAAAGGGGCTGGAGTTTCCGGTTGTATTTTTCATCGGCCTGGAAGAAGGGATCTGTCCGCATATCCGGTCTATGCAGAATGAAGAAGGCATCGAAGAAGAGAGGCGCCTTTGCTATGTCGGCATTACGCGCGCGATGGATAGGCTGTATATGACGTATGCGATGAGCCGTGGTCTATTCGGTTCGACAAACCATAATCCACCGTCGCGATTTTTGGACGAGCTTCCGGAGGGGTTGGAACGCAACGATACGGCCAGCGGTGTTATGAGTCCATATGCCGACCTACCCAAACAGCACGTGATGAAGGCCCCCGTTTTGACGAAAAGAGCATCCAAGCCCGTCATCACGAAACCGGACCCAGCCTTGATGGAGCTAAAGCCGGGAGAAAGGGTGCATCATCCTGCATTTGGCGGTGGAGAGGTTCTTTCTCTGTCGGGAAAAGGCGACGGATTGGTGGCTGAAATTGATTTTGGAAGCAAAGGTATCAAACGCATTGCCTTAAAATATGCCGCAATGAAGAAGGAAGGATAATGGAACAGCGTTTACAAAGCATTGTGGATCAGCTTAATGAGTATGCTGAGCAATATTATCGATATGATAACCCTACCGTTACGGACGGAGAGTATGATGCCTTGTTTGATGAGCTTTTAGCACTGGAAAAACAGACAGGGATCATTTTACCGGATTCCCCGACAAGGCGTGTAGGCGGAACGCCCATTCAGGGGTTTTCGCAGCATGCGCATTTGGGAAGGCTGTGGAGCTTGGATAAATGTAGAAGCAAAGAGGAAGTCGTTGCCTGGGAACAGCGTATACAGAAGCTGCATGATGCCGAGGCGGGCCTGCCTCCGCTTCGCTATGCGCTGGAATACAAAATAGACGGTTTAACCATCAATCTGACGTATCAAAACGGTAGGCTGGTTCAGGCGGCCACGCGTGGCAACGGCGTTGTGGGCGAAGGCATTTTGGCCCAGGTACAAACGATACGATCCATTCCGCTAACCATTCCATTCGATGGCACCATGGAAGTGCAGGGCGAAGGGTTCATGCCCCTTTCCTCTTTTGACGCCTATAATAAAACGGCAGAAGAGCCCTTAAAAAATGCACGAAATGCAGCAGCCGGCGCGCTTCGGAATCTTGATCCGGCGGTAACGGCAGCTAGAAAGCTGGATGCTTTTTTTTACAACATAGGATATATTGAGGGCAAAGAGCTTTCGAGTTTACCGGAGATGCTGGCTTTCTTACAGGAGAACGGCTTACAAATATCGCCCAAAGTGCAGTATTTTGACAGTGCCGTAGAAGCCTACGACCAGGCAATGAAAATGGCGCAAAGCAGAAAAATGGAGGATTTTTTGACGGATGGTATGGTCATTAAGGTCTGTGATTTTGCGACCCGCCAAGTGTTGGGGCAGACAGAGCGCTTTCCTCGCTGGGCTATGGCCATTAAATTTGAGGCGGAAGAGGCCATTACCACCGTGCAAGCCGTGCAATGGCAGGTAGGTAGAACAGGGAAGCTAACGCCACTGGCGCTTTTAGAGCCAGTGGAGATCTGTGGAGCTACGGTGAAACGGGCAACGCTGAATAACGTAGGAGATATCCAACGCAAGCATGTAAAGATTGGGGGCAGGGTGTGGATACGCCGAAGCAACGATGTAATTCCAGAGATCATGGGCAGCGTAGACGATAACGGGCAGGAAATACTGCCGCCTGAGCATTGCCCGTTCTGTGGGGCGGAGGTTGTGGAAAAGGGAGCACATCTATTTTGCAGCAATACCGTGGACTGTAAGCCGCAGCTGTTGGCGGCCTTAGCTCACTTTGCCTCCAAAGGGTGCATGGATATCCAGGGGCTAAACGAAAAAACGCTGGAGACATTCATGGATCAGCTGGGCGTTCGATACCCTGCAGATTTGTATCGGTTGACGGAAAGCCAGCTTTTGGGCCTGGAAGGCTTTAAGGAAAAGCGGGCACAGAATATCGTTCGCGCGATACAGGAGAGCAAGGATTGCCGACTTTCCCAGCTTTTGGTAGCCATTGGCATACCCAATGTGGGCAAAAAGACGGCCAAGGATTTGGCTGCGCTTTATCCTACGATAGAGGCATTGGCCGGTGCTTCCACAGAAGAGCTGGAAGCGATTTATGATATTGGCAGCATCGTGGCACGGTCGATCGTGGATTATTTTGCCGACAATAAAAAAAGACATCAGTTGGAAGATTTGTTGGCCTGTGGGGTTGTGCCGCGCGGAGAAATGAAAAGGGACGACGAATCGCAAGGATTGCTATCCGGAGAGACCATCGTCTTTACGGGTTCGCTATCTCAGATGACGCGAAACCAGGCCAAAGAACAGGCCGAAGCTTTGGGCGCGGTTACGACAGACAGCGTAAGCAAAAAGACGACGCTCGTTGTAGCCGGAGAAAATGCTGGCAGCAAATTGACAAAAGCACAGACTTTGGGCATACGCATATTAACAGAGCAAGCGTATTTGGATATGATTTCACAGCACTGACGATATAGAAGGGCCGTGATAAGATGAGAATGGGAAAAGAATGGACAAAGCAAGCGTTTTATAGCAATGCGCCAATACGGGACGAGATAGTGTTGCGCCCAACGGCAGAAAAGGACTGCGCTGCGCTGCGCCTTGGCCCAAGGCTTTGCGTTGCGTCCACAGAATCTGTGGCTTTGGAGAGCAAGGAGTTGGGATACCTGCTGGCGCAATGCTGCTGCAATGAGATTGCTGCCAGCGGAGCAGAGCCGATTGGCCTGAGCGTATCGCTCTTTGTGCCGAAGAGCATGGAAGAGGCAAAAATCGAGCGTATCATGGAGCAAATAAGGCAATGTGCTGATGCGCTCCGTGTAGAGGTCATTGGCGGGAATGTAGAGAAAAGCGATGCCGTGACACGCCTGGTAGCGAGCGCGGTGATTATAGGGAGCTGTCCGGAAAGCCGTCTGGTTGCAACAGATGGTGCGCAGCTAGGAGACGACCTGGTTTTGACCAAGTGGGCAGGTATGGAGGCAACCTATCGTATGGTAACGGACTATGCGTCTGTATCCATGCAGCATTTGGGCACGGAAGGTTACCACGTTTGTCAACAGCTGAAAGGCGAACTTTCCGCTATACCAGCCGGCTTACTGGCCGCCGAGATAGGTGCCCATGCCGTCTATCATGCTACAAAAGGCGGTGTGCTAGGCGCTGTACATGCGCTGTGTACGGCATCTAGATGTGGCGCGTATTTGATAGAACAGCATATTCCGGTGCTGGAGGAAACAGAGCAGCTATGTCATGCGTTTTCCTTGGATGCGCTTCGTTTATCATCTGCTGGATGTCTTCTTATTGCATGCGAGAACGGCAGGAATATGGTGCGTTCTTTACAGGAAAAGGAGATACCTGCTGCTGTCATTGGCCAGGTAAAGTATGCGGATAACGGGCTTAGGATACAGTGTATGGATGGGATGATAAGGGAGATCGCCCCGCCTGGAACAGATGAGTTTTACCGCTTTGCTGAGCATATGGCGGAAACAGAGGTTTCGTTGAATCAGGGTTGATGTTTATGGTATAATGATCCATCAAGGGGACGGAGGAATTCAAATGCAGAGCATGACTGGTTTCGGGCGTGGCTCGTTTCAATTGGAGGGGCGGGAAGCGACCATTGAAATAAAAGCAGTCAACTCCCGATATCTAGACCCAAATTTCCGCATGTCGCGCAACGTGAGCTTTGTGGAGCCAAAGTTGCGCACAGCTTTGGCGGAGGCCTTGCATCGGGGAAAAGTTGACCTATACATTTCCTACAAAAATACAAGAGAGGATCGGGCGGAGGTCCTGGCGGATGTGGCTTTGGCACAGTCCTATCAAAAGGCTATTGTTACATTGGCGCAGGCGCTGGAAAAGCAGCCCGAGACTACGCTATGGCAGATCGCTGCGTTACCGCAAGTCCTGCAGCTATCCGAAAGCGAGGAAGATGAGCAGGCTGTGTGCTATGTGGTAGAGCAAGCTTTTTCACAGGCCATTGGACAACTGAAGACGATGCGTAAAAAAGAGGGTGAAAAGCTCTGCGAGGATTTGCTTACAAAGGCAAAGGCAGTGGATGTGCTGGTTTGCCGTATCGATGCATTGGCGCCACAGGTAGAGCAAGCGTCTAAAGAAAAGTTGTTGGAAAAAATGCAGGAATACACACAAGCGGATGAAACGTTAAAGCAGCGCGTTGTAATGGAAGCTGCATTGATAGCGGAAAAGCACGCAATTGATGAAGAACTGGTGCGGTTGCACAGCCATATTGGCCAATTTTGTCAAAGTGTACGATCCGAAGGCCCGGTAGGGCGAAAATTGGATTTTATTGTTCAGGAAATGAACCGTGAAATCAACACCATTGGCAGCAAAGCCAACAATGCGGAGATCACGTCCCTGGTAATTGCGGCCAAGAGCGAATTGGAAAAGATGCGCGAACAGGTTCAAAATGTAGAATAAGCGAGGAAGAGTGTATGGCGATTCGATTGATCAATATTGGGTTTGGTAATATCGTTTCTGCAAGCAGGATCATAGCAATCGTTTCCCCGGAAAGCGCCCCTATCAAGAGAATCATTCAGGATGCGCGGGAGCGAGGTGTGTTGATAGACGCAACATATGGCCGAAGAACCCGTGCCGTTGTTGTGATGGATAGCGGACACATCATTTTATCCGCTGTTCAGCCTGAAACGGTAGCAAACCGATTAAGCGACCGTGAAACAGAACTGGAGGACTGAGTGTGGTCATGAAAAAACGTGGAACGTTGCTTGTTGTATCAGGCCCGTCAGGAGCGGGAAAAGGCACTTTGATCCAGGCTGTTCTAAAAAAAAGACCGGAAGCTATGGTATCGGTATCGGCCACAACGCGTGCGCCGCGCCCCGGGGAAAAAGAAGGCATTCATTATTTCTTTGTCAGCAAAGAGAAATTTGAGAAAATGATTCAAGAGCATGCCTTTTTGGAGTATGCGTGCGTGTTTGGTACAACCTATTATGGCACGCCGCGGGCCTTTGTAGAGCAAAAGCTTGCGGAAGGAAACGACGTGATTTTGGATATTGATGTGCAAGGTGCAATGAATATCAAGCAAGCGATGCCGGAGGCTGTGCTTGTATTTATCCTGCCACCTTCTTACCAGATTTTGCGGCAACGGCTGACGGATCGAAAAACGGAATCCGATGAGCAGATTGAGCGCCGTTTACAGACCGCGAAAAATGAAATAAAATATATCAATCACTATCAGTATTTGCTGATAAACGATACAGTGACGGATGCCAGTGATAACCTGGATCATATATTGCAGGCAAGCCATCTGTATGCAACGAGTGAAAGAAAAGACGCGCTTTTGGCGCATTGGGAGGAATAGAAATGATCATTGACCCGCCTATCAACGAATTGTTAGACAAAGTGGAATGTCGGTATTCTTTAGTGGTTGTGGTATCCAAACGCGCACGCCAGCTGGTGTCCGGGGACGCTCCCTTGATTGATATCGATCCTGATGAAAAGCCGGTTTCCATTGCGGCTAAGGAAATGTACGATGGAAAATTGAATGTAGATAATGGCTTCGGAGAGTTCTAACGATGTCTTGCGTAGTATTGGGTGTAACGGGGGGCATCGCTGCGTATAAGAGCGCGGAGATTGCATCTCAGCTGAAAAAGCAAGGGCACGATGTATATGTGATTATGACAAAGCATGCAACCGAATTCATTGCGCCCTTGACCTTTGAAACCCTAACGAATCATCCGGTTGTGGTGGATATGTTTACACGGGAAACACCCTGGGAAGTAGAGCATATTGCCTTGGCAAAGCGTGCGGATGTTTTTTTGGTCGCGCCTGCCAGCGCCAATTTTTTAGGGAAATATGCAAATGGCATTGCGGACGATATGCTGACCACTACGGTGTTGGCAACCAAAGCACCCGTTGTCTTGGCGCCGGCGATGAATACCAATATGTGGAGCAATGCAATCGTCCAGAAAAACGTGGAAGCGCTCAAGTCTTTTGGCGTTTCCATGGTAGGCCCGGGTAGCGGTTATTTGGCATGCGGAGATTTAGGCCAGGGGCGCATGAGTGAGCCGGAAGAGATCGTGGAAGCGGTGCATGATGCGCTGGCACAAAAGGATTTGAATGGTAAACGAATCTTGGTAACAGCGGGTCCTACGCGGGAAACGGTAGACCCTGTACGCTATATAACAAACCACAGCAGCGGAAAAATGGGGTTTGCCATTGCCAGGGCGGCCAAACGGCGCGGCGCAGCAGTTACTTTGATCCATGGGCCAGTGGCCTTGCCTTTGCCTTATGGCGTAGAGGAATGTGCTGTGATAAGCACGCAGGATATGCTGGAAGCTGTACAGGACAGATTTTTAGATTGCGATCTATTGATTATGGCGGCTGCCCCTGCGGATTTTACGATGCAAGAACAAAGCAACCGCAAAATCAAAAAAGTAGATGGGCAGCCAATGGTTTGGCAGCTAAAGCAAACACAGGATATTCTGGGTGCTTTGTCATCCAAAAGAAACGGACAGGTTGTGGTTGGTTTTGCAGCAGAAACCAATGATGTACAGTCCTATGCGATGGACAAGCTGCAAAGAAAACGGCTGAATATGATTGTGGCCAACGATGTTACGCAAAAGGGCGCCGGGTTTGGTGCGGATACCAATATTGTCACCGTTGTCCATGAGGATGGACGAATCTGCCCGCATGATATTGCGCCCAAGGAGGAAATTGCAGACTTTATTTTGGACCAGGCAAAGCTGTATCTGAAATAGCTTGGATAGCCCTTAAAAGCACCTTTGGTGCTTTTTTCTTACGATATAGTAAAGGGAGGAAAGATTTGTACGCACAGGTTATCATTGATATTGCACATGCCAAGGTAGATCATGTGTTTTCCTACCAAGTGCCGGAAGACATGGAAATTGCGCCGGGAGACCGCGTATTGGTGCCTTTTGGAAAGGGCAATACGCCGAAGGAAGGATACATCATTGACATATCTGAAGAAACTGCCTACCGGGCGGGAAAAATAAAAACCATCTTAAAAAAAGAGGATACTTTTTCTGCTTTTCTCCCTGAACAGATTGAACTGGCAAAATGGATGGCCGTTTCCTATCATTGCTTCATGGTGGATGCTTTGCGGCTGATGATTCCAGCGCAGCTGCGCGGCCAGCGCGTCAAAGAAAAAAGAATAGAGGTTATATCCTTGGCAAAGGATATGGATTTGCAGGCAAGCATGGCGCTTCTGCGAGGGGAAAACGGAGGAAGAAAGGCCCCGGCACAGGCGGAAACACTTCAACTGATCAGCCAAGTGGGTAAGATTGCTGCCCCAGAGCTGTACGAATACTTTCCCGGAGCACGCTCTGCTCTGGTACAGCTTAAAAAAAAGGGGTATGTTTGTTCTGAGCATGTGGAGGTGCGCCGCGCACCTTATCGAAGATTGGGGGAAGCCCCAAAAAAGAAGCAAGTGCTAACCCCCTATCAAAAGCGTGCCGTGGAGGAGATCGTATCCTCTCTTTCTGCGCATGAGGGGCGCTATCTGTTACATGGGATTACTGGAAGCGGTAAAACAGAGGTGTATTTACGTGCCATTCAAGCGGCGATAGAGAGTGGCAAAGGGTGTATCATGCTGGTGCCGGAAATTTCTCTGACGCCGCAGATGGTCTCAAGGTTTCGAGGATATTTGGGGGAAAATGTTGCCGTTTTGCACAGCAGGCTTTCTGCCGGAGAGCGGTATGATGAATGGAAGCGCATTCTAACGGGACAAGCACGTATGGTAATTGGGCCAAGGTCTGCTGTGTTTGCTCCGGTATATGATCTGGGATTAATCATTATAGATGAGGAGCACGAACAATCCTACCGAAGCGAGCATAAACCGCAGTATACGGCCCACGAGGTGGCAGAAAAGCGTTGTTCGCTGACCGGAGCTACGCTTGTGCTGGGGAGCGCAACGCCCTCTGTGGTAACATATCACCGTTGTATGAAGGGGGATATCCAATATCTTTCTCTGCCAGAACGGGCAGGAGGGCAAAGCCTTCCCCATGTGTATGTATCGGATATGCGGGAGGAGTTGTCCAGAGGCAACCGTTCTATATTCAGCGGTGCGCTATCGCAAGCCATGGAAGATTGCTTGGCGCGCAACGAACAGATGATGCTGTTTATCAACCGCCGCGGGTACTCCACTTTTCTGATGTGTAGGGGATGCGGTTATGTGGTGCAGTGCGAAGATTGTGATGTATCTATGACATACCATCGTACGGACTATCGCGAGATGCTTAGATGCCATTACTGCGGAAAGACGGAAACGCCGCCCTCCCTTTGTCCTATATGCGGTAAGCCTTATCTAAAGCAGTTTGGAATCGGCACACAGCAAGTGGAAGAGCAGGTGAAACTGCATTTTCCCAGTGCTCGTATATTGCGTATGGATGCGGACACCACACAGGAAAAGGATGCTCATCTAAAGATATTGCAGGCATTTGCACAAAAACAGGCCGATGTGCTCATCGGTACACAAATGATCGCCAAGGGGCATGATTTTGAAAATGTGACGCTGGTGGGTGTTTTGGCGGCGGATAGCTCGCTGTATGTACCGGATTACCGCAGTGCAGAGCGTACCTTTCAGCTCATTACCCAGGTGGCTGGGCGCGCTGGTAGAGGAACCCTGCCTGGGAAGGTCATCGTGCAGACCTATCACCCGGATCATTTTGCAATACAGGCAGCGGTAAAACAGGATTATCGACAATTTTATGCGCAGGAGATACAGCATCGAAAGACCGCTCAGTTTCCTCCGTATGCCCTGTTTATCAGGCTTTTGTTCCGAGGTGCGCAGGCGGCGGTGAAAAAAGCATGTTTGGATAGCGTAGCAACGCTATCCGCATACTTTGCCAACCAGCACATGCAGCCCTTGCAATTTGACTATGGATCTGCGCCAATTGCGCGCATCAAGGGAGAGACGAGAATGCAGATTTTGCTAAAGTTGGATCTGCCCCATATACAAAATAGACAGGTGGAAAAGATCTATCGCTTGTTTGATGGGTGCGTTTTTGAAGACTGTACCATGATCATGGAAACGGATCCGCCAAATTTGCTTTAATCATCGGCCAGGCCGTAGAGATTTATGGTATACTATACAGTTAGAAAGGAGCGTGCTTTTTTCAATGGCAATTCGACAGATCATTACCGTAGAAAATGAAAACTTACATAAACAATGCAAACCCGTCAAGGAAGTGGATAACTATATCTGCCGCCTACTCGACGATATGATGGAGACAATGCACCATGCCAACGGCGTAGGGCTTGCTGCCCCGCAGGTAGGTGTGCTTCGCAATGTATGCGTCATCGATGTGGATGGCCAGCAGTTTGAATTGATCAATCCGGAGATCATAGAGGTAGCGGGCGAAAAGGAAGATGTAGAAGGATGCTTGTCTGCACCGGGCCGCTGGGCGATGGTAAAGCGTCCGCAGCGGGTGAAGGTGCGTGCGCTAAACCGTAAAGGAGAGCTTGTTGAATATGCGGCGGAAGACCTTTTGGCTAGGGCTTTTTGCCATGAGATAGACCATCTTAAAGGTCAGGTCTTTTTAGATATTATGGAATATGAAGTAGAGCCGGAGGAGGCGTGATCCTTGAAGCTTGTTTTTTTCGGGACGCCAGCGTTCGCCGTGCCTGTTTTACAGGCAGTGCACAGTGCAGGGCATGAGATTCTTGCCGTCGTGACCCAGCCAGACCGCCCAAGGGGCAGAAAAAAGGTGTTGACGCCGCCGGAAGCAAAAGTCTGTGCGCAGGTGTTGGGGCTTTCCGTATTGCAGTTTGAAAGAATCAAACGGCCGGAGGCTGTACAAGCATTGGCGTCTTTGGACGCCGACGTCTGGGTGACCGCGGCGTATGGACAGATTTTGTCCAAGGAGTTGCTGGATCTGCCGCCCAAAGGGGTCATCAATGCACATGCGTCTTTGCTGCCCGCCTATCGCGGCGCCGCACCGGTGAATTGGTGCTTGATCCATGGGGAGACAAAGACAGGCGTTACGACGATGTACACCGATGTGGGAGTGGATGATGGGGATATGATCCTACAGCAGGAAGAATGTATCCGCCCCGAGGACACGGCGGAGAGCTTGTTGGGGCGCCTTTCCTGTATCGCGGCAGAGCTAATGGTACAGACATTGGCGCTGGTGGAAAAAGGGCAGGCCCCTCGCACGCCGCAGGATGAACAGCTGGCCACTCGGCAGCCCATGCTCTCCAAACAAGATGGGGCCTTGGATTTTTCACAGAGGGCAGAGGCAGTGGGCAATCGTACCAGAGGGGTTACGCCATGGCCAGGCGCGTTTGCTGCCTTGGATGGGAAAATCTATAAATTTGCTGAGCCTTATACGGCGGAGGGTTGTGGAGTGCCCGGCACAATTTTAACAGCGGATGAAAAAAACGGCCTGTTGATCGCTTGCGGCGAAGGGGCCATAGGTTTTAAACAAATCCAGGCACCGGGGAAAAAGAAAATGGATGCCAGAGATTTTCTCCGTGGCCACCACCTGGATACGTCTAAGAGGTTTGGAGAATGAGTGTTCGCGCTGGAGAGCGTGCTGCGGTAGAACTATTGGAGTATA
>UREB01000026.1 GCA_900546685.1 uncultured Eubacteriales bacterium
ACCTGGCACAGGCCCGCGGGGTGCGCTGCCGGGCCCAGCAGATCGTCCTCGGCGCCGGCACCGAGCATCTTTTGCAAATTCTCAGCTATATGCTGGATAGCAGCTGGACCATTGCGCTGGAAAACCCCGTGTATAACAAAGCGTACCATATGTTCTCCCGCATGGGCCATTCGGTGCTGCCGCTGTATGTCGATGAAAAGGGGCTGCCCGTTTCGCCGCTGGGTGCGCTGTCGAATGCGGCGGTGTATACCACCCCTTCGCATCAGTTTCCCCTGGGCGTCAGCATGCCCATCAGCCGCCGCGTTCAGCTGCTGAACTGGGCCAAATCCGCGCCGGACCGCTACATCATCGAGGACGATTACGACAGCGAATTCCGCTACGATGCAAAGCCCCTGCCCAGCCTGCAAAGCATCGACGACCACGGCCGCGTCATCTACCTCGGCACGTTTTCCAAATCCATCGCTCCCTCGCTGCGCATCGGCTATATGGTGCTGCCGCCATCGCTTTTGCCGCTTTACCAGGCCCAATACGCGCAATTCAGCTGCGCCGTCTCCCGTTTTGAGCAGCAGGTGCTGGATGCGTTCCTGCGGCAGGGCGCGTTTGAAACGCACCTCAACCGCATGCGCAAGCTATATAAGGAAAAGCGCAAAACCTTGGTTTCCGCCCTGGAGGCAGCCTTTCCCCATTCCCTGCAATACCAGGGCGAGCAGGCAGGGCACCACGTGCTGGTGCATCTGCCCGGCATGCCGGACGGCGGGGCGCTGTGCCGCACGGCCATGGCGGCGGGGGTCAAGGTCTATCCCCTTTCGCCCTATTTCATCGGCCCCGTGCCGCCTGCCTATCAGGGCCATGTGCTGCTGGGCTACGGTTCGCTCAGCCAAGCGCAGATACAGCAGGGCGTTTTGCTGTTGTCCCAGGCCTGGGCGCCGTTCATAGCATAAAAAATACCGGCCAAAACAGCCGGTATTTTTGTGTTTGTTATCCTTCCGCGTAGTTTGTAAAGTAGCCCTGTATCCAAACCACCGGCGTGCCCTTATCGCCAGAACCGGAGGTCAGATCGCACAGCGAACCGATCAAATCGGTCAGCCGGCGGGGCGTTGTGCCCTGCGTGGCCATCGTGCCTTTTAGGTTTTTGTCCTTGGTTTCAATGGCCTTTTCAATGGCTTCCCTGAGCGCCTGCCCAGACAGGTTTGCAAACTCGTTGTCCGCCAAATACTTGAGCTTCAATTCATTCGGCGTGCCTTCCAGGCCGCTGGTGTAGGCCGGGGATACCACCGGGTCCGCCAGCTCCCAGATTTTGCCGACCGGATCTTTGAACGCGCCGTCGCCATACACCATCACTTCGATATGCTTGCCCGTTTTGGCCAGCAGCTCGTCCTGCACAGCCTTTACAAAGGCCTCGCAGTCGCGCGGGAAGAGCTTTACCGTCTCCTCCGTCGCCTTGTTGGAGCCCAGCAGACCATACGTGGGGTTAAAGCCGCTGCCCCCTACCGGCTTTGTCATAATATCATCCAGGCCCAGCGCCGTGCGCGCGCCGTTTTGCAACAGCAGCCGTTTGCTGCGCGCCCTGGTATGGATATCGCAGGTCAGCACGTCCTTGGCATAGGGCAGAATGTCTTGGGCGTTGTTGCCCAGGATGATTTCCACCTCTGCGCCCTCGCCCTGGATCAGTTCTTTGTAATATTCGATATAATCTACGCCTGTAAAGGGATGCTCCACCCGGCCGAATGCCTGGCGGTATTGCGCTTCGGTCAGCACATCGGTATAGGGGTTGATGCCCTTTTCATCCAACGCATCCAGCGAGACCAGGTGGTTGCCCACCTCGTCGGACGGATAGCTCAGCATCAGCGTAATCTTTTTGGCGCCTCTGGCAATGCCTTTTAGGCAGATAGAAAACCGGTTACGGCTTAAAATCGGGAAAATTACCCCAATATGGCCCCCCGGGAAATGAGCCTTGATGTCCTCTGCAATCTCGTCTACCGACACATAATTGCCCTGTGCCCTTGCCACGATGGCCTCTGTGGCCGCTACGATATCGCGGTCTTGAAACTCGATGTTTTCGCTCTGGGCCGCCGTCAGCAGGGAATCGACGACGATTTTGACCAGGTCATCCCCTTGCCGGATGATGGGCGTGCGCACGCCTCTTACCACGGTTCCGATCGATTTTGACATAAAAGGTGCTCCATTTCTCAACGGCGAACATTTGCCCAAGGGCCTGTCTGCCGTTGACGGCAGGCCCACAAAACAGTATTATACCGCACTTTGACGATTTACACTAGCGGTTTGCTTTGATTTTCTTTTGTGCATAGCGCTGCCGTGCCCGCCCCATACTAACAGCAGGAGGTGAAGCGCTTGTATCGCGAAATCTATGCGGACACGGGCAGCAAACCGGCTAAAAAACCACCCAAGAAAACGCCGGCCGGCGATCCGCTGAAAAACCCAAAGGACATTTCCAAGATCCAAGTCTAGCACCCGAGGCCGCAGCGCAGTCTGCGGTCTATTTTATTGGATGCGCTCTATCGCCTTCTGCAAACCTTGGATCGGGCCCTGCTCCTGGTACATCTCCGCGGCATCCTTGGCCGAGGCCAATAGGATCACATACACCAGCATGGAATATTCGTTGATGACCTTGGGCCGTGCCTTTTCAATCCATTTCTCCGCAAGCGCCTTGAGCCCTTCCAGGTTTTCCTCAATAAACGCATCCAGCTCGTGGATATAGCGGAACCCCAAAAACTGCAACCGCTGCACGATCTTCAGCCGGCTGATAAACGCATCGTCCCGGCTTACCTCCAAGCCGTACTGCGATTTGGCGTGGCTGCTAAACTCCCGGGTCCGACTGCTGGTTTCAAAATACTGGATCAGCGTATTTTTGTTGATGTCCGTTTTTAAAACCTTTTCAATCCTATCTATGCTCTGGTTATATTGCGCTACTTCCTGGCGGATCACCTCGAATTCCTCGTCGATCAATTCCAGCGTGGCCGCGATCCTTGTCAGCTTTCTCCGGATGGAAAGCGGAATTTCAAAGTTGGATTTATAGCCCAGCCCATGCTCAATTTCCCCCCAGGCATGCTGTAGCGCCGTGCGGATCTGCACTTCAAACTTGATGTCCCGGTAGCGCTGGTATTCCACCAGCTGGCAGCGGGCATCGGAAAACCGCAGGATCACATGGATGGAATTATAGCCAAAATCAATGTACCCCTCCAGGCTCTTTTTGCGCTTGTCCACCAGCTCTATCATCTCAAATTCGCGAGTCAAAACCTCCAGCACCCGCTCCATATCCGGCTCAAACAATGTCACGATCCTGCATCCGATCAGGTCCGTTACGTCGGTCAGCTGCTGGTATTTGCGCTTAAACTGTATCTTTTTCCGCAACGAATCCTCGTTTTTGATACGGAAGGAAATATTCGCCACCTCAATGCCATTGGCAGAGAGCAGCGTGGGGATAATGTCCTCCAGGTCGTCTTGAAAATCCATCAGGCGCTGCTTTTGCTCCGAAAATTGGCGTAGGATGGTATCCTCGTTGGCAACCAGCGCTACGCCCTGTATCTCTTGCATTTCCAATTGCTTATTTCATCCTTTCGCCGCAGGCCTGCGCAGCATGCCCGCGTTTCTATCGATATTATACTATATTTTTCCGCTGTGCGCCTCGGTATCCTGGCCCTTTGCGCCATGAGGGCAAAGTATGGTACACTAATACAGCAAAAGGAGGCTTTTTATGCGCATCATCGTCATTGACGGCCAGGGCGGCGGCATCGGCCGTTCGCTGGTCGAGCAGCTCAAAAAACAATGCCCGCAGCACGAGGTGCTGGGCGTCGGCATCAACGCCATTGCCACGGCCGCCATGGTCAAGGCAGGTGCGGACGGCGGCGCCACAGGGGAAAGCGCCGTTTGCTACAATTGCGCGCATGCAGATGTCATCGTCGGCCCCATCGGCCTGGTGCTCGTCGGCTCTATGCTGGGCGAGGTCAGCGCCGCCATCGCCGCCGCGGTATCCGCCAGCGAGGCAGAAAAGGTGTTGATCCCCGTTTCCAAATGCCATGCGCACATCGCCGGCGTCAAAGACCAGCCCATCGGCCGGCTGCTAGACGATGCGCTTGCGGAAATCAAACGCCTTGTCGGCTAAGCGCGCCCTTTACATTCTCACTTTTTTGTGGTAAAGTAATTTCTGCATGGGGCATGAAGCCCCTGCATTTCGCCAGAAGGCGGCTTGTTTGTTTCATTTATATCGTTTGTCAATGCATCACGAAGATGTTTCGGCCTGGCAAGGGCTGCTCTTCGTGGTTTTTTTATGTTCTGTTTGGAGGATTTTGGATGCGGCCGCGCGCGCTTACCATGTTGGGAACCATTGCAAAAAAATTGGCACAGTGTATCGTTGTGCTGTTTTTGCTGTCGCTGGCCGTGTTTTACATGGCCCGCCTGGCGCCCGGCGACCCGCTGCGCTCCTATTACGGCGAAAGCGTAGAGCGCATGAGCCCGCAGGAACGCGAAACCGCCATCCATAGCCTTGGCCTGGATCAGCCCATCTACAAGCAATACGGCATCTGGTTACAAAACGCCTTTGACGGCGATTGGGGCATTTCCTTTAAGTATAAGCAGCCCGTCACCTCTGTGCTTGGGTCCATGTACCAAAACACCTTGCTGTTGGGTGGCCTTGCCTATGTATGCACCTTTGGCCTGGCGCTGCTGCTGGGGGTGTTTTGCGCCCTGCATGAAGACCGTTTTGTGGATAAGCTCATCTGTAAGATCGGTACCATCACCAATTGTATCCCCTCTTTTTGGGTTTCTCTTGTCCTAATTTTGATCTTTAGCGTCAATCTCGGCTGGCTCCCTTCCAGCGGGGCCTATGCCCTGGGCAGGGCGGGCGATATTCTCAGCCGCCTGCGCCATCTGATTTTGCCGCTTTCCGTGCTGGTGCTCAGCCATCTTTGGTATTACGCCTATATGGTGCGCAACAAGCTCATGGAGGAGATTCGGCAGGATTATGTCCTGCTTGCCAAGGCCAAGGGCCTGGGCCGTCGGCGCATCGTATATCGGCACTGCCTGCGCAATATCCTGCCCACCTACCTGAGCCTTATGGCCATCTCCATTCCGCATATTCTGGGTGGCACCTACATCGTAGAGCAGGTCTTTGCCTATCCCGGGCTGGGCTCCTTGTGCTTTGAAAGCGCCAAATACCACGATTATAATCTGTTGATGATTCTATGCCTGATTACAGGCGCGCTGGTCATCCTTTCCAATCTAATCGCACAGCTTTTGCAAGATAGGATCGATCCGCGCATGCAGCGGGAAGGAGGCAAAACGGCATGGACACCCCCGCCCAGGGCTTTGAATTAGTCGGCCCCCACCCCGCCGAAACACAGGCCCTGCCGCCCAAAAAGCGTCGGTGGTTTGCCTCCGAGGTCCCGTATCTGTCCTTTGTCATCCTAGGGCTGATTTTGCTGGGCTGCCTTTTCTGCGAATGCTTTATCCCCAAAGACCCCTCCTACCTGGATCTTTCGCACATCAGCCAGCCGCCCGGTGGCGGGTTTCTCTTTGGTACGGACCCCATGGGCCGCGATATCTTTTCCATGATCTGGTACGGCGGCCGCATCTCACTGTTCATCGGGTTTGTCGCCGCCGCGGTCTCCACCGCCATCGCCGTGGTATACGGCTGTATCAGCGGCTTTGCCCCCGCGTGGCTGGATGATGCGCTGATGCGCTTTGCCGAAATGGCCATGAGCATCCCTTCCATCCTCGTCATCATCTTTTTGCAGGCCATGATCGGCCAATCCAACCCCCTGGCCATTGCCTGTATCATCGGGCTGACCAGCTGGATGAATATCGCCAAGGTCGTGCGTACCGAGGTGCGCCAGATCCAAAACAGCGAATACATCCTGGCGGCAAAGCTGATGGGCGGCCGTTTCTTCTACATTCTGCGCCGCCATCTGCTGCCCAATTTTATTTCCTCCATCATGTTTATGGTGGTCACAAACATCGGCTCTGCCATCGGCACGGAATCCACGCTTAGCTTTCTGGGCATCGGCCTGCCGATTGAAACGGTCTCCTGGGGCAGCATGCTCAGCCAGGCGGACCGGGCGCTTTTATCCAACAACTGGTGGCTCATTCTGATCCCCGGCCTGTTTCTTGTCGTCACGCTGGTCTGCATCACCAACATCGGCCATTACATCCGAAAGGCCAATCATCGGCGATGCAGCAATCTATAAAAAAATTTGTAAGGGAGAGACTACGATGAAAAAACGCACTGCCTTTTTGGCGCTGCTGCTGGCCTGTACGATGCTCCTGCTGTCCGCCTGCGGCTCAGCCGGCACCAGCGGCCCGGACGCCGCGCAAAACAACACCCTGGTATACGCCAGCGGCGACTATACCAGCATCAACCCCGCCCTGTATGAGCATGGCGAGATCAATTCCCTGATCTTTTCCGGCCTAACGGCGCACGATGCAGACAATAAGGTCGTACCCGCGCTGGCGGAAAGCTGGGAATACGACGAGGATTCCTATACCTATACCTTCCACCTCCGCAAGGATGTTAAATGGCATGATGGCGAGCCCTTTACCGCAAATGACGTTGTCTTTACCTTAACGGAAATTTTGGATGCAGAAAACCAATCGGAAATCGCCTCCAACTATGAGGATATCATCAGCATGGTAGCCCTGGACGACTATACCTTTGTCCTGGGCTTAAAGGCGCCCAACGTCGCCATGCTGGATTACCTGACCGTCGGCATTTTGCCGCGACACCTTTTGGAAGGCAAAAACCTCATCACCGATGAATTCAACCAAAAGCCGGTGGGTACCGGCCCGTATAAGCTGACGAATTGGGATGTGGGCCAGAGCATCACGCTGGAGAAAAACGAGGACTATTACGGCGGCGTGCCCTCCATCGATACCGTGATTTTCAAAATCGTACCTGACGAAAAAACCCGCGCCCTACAACTCAAAAGCGGCGAGGTGGACTTGGCACAGGTGACCCCGGAGGACGCCCAGCAGTTTGCAGGCCTGGAGGGCTTTACCACCTACGATATGAAAACCGCCGACTACCGGGGCATTCTGTATAACTTTAACAACGACCTGTTCAAAAACAACCCCGAGCTGACCAATGCGCTCAGCTATGCCATCGACCGCCAGGCCATCATCGACAGCGTGCTGCTCGGCCAAGGAGAGGTAGCCTATTCCCCTCTGCAAATGGGGCCGTATAACAACCCTGATATGGAAAAGTTTTCCTATGACCCCGAAAAGGCCCAGCAGGCGCTGGAAAAGGCCGGCTGGCAAAAGGGCAGCGACGGCGTCTACGAGAAAAACGGCACCCGCCTTTCCTTTAAGATCAACTGCGGCGAAGGGGACCAGGTCCGCATCGACATGGCCACCATCTGCGCCCAGCAGCTGCAAGCCATCGGCGTGGACGCTACCGTGGCCGTCAATGCGGAAACGGATTGGGCAGGCCAGGAGGCCTATCTCATCGGCTGGGGCAGCCCGTTTGACCCGGACGACCATACCTATAAGGTCTTTGGTACGGGCAAGGGCGCCAATTACAGCGGCTATTCCTACGATAAGGTCGACGAGCTTTTGAAAAAAGCGCGGGAAACCGACGACGATGCGCAGCGCAAGGAATATTACCAGCAATTCCAGCAGGCGCTTACCGAAAAGATGCCCTTCACCTTTATCGCTTATGTAGACGCCATCTATGTCGGCAGATCCAACATCCAGGGCATCACGCCGGATACCGTCTTGGGCCATCATGGCGTCGGCATTTTCTGGAACATCGCAGACTGGACGCTCAGCGCGTCATAATCAGCCAAACAGCATCAAAGAAAGGAGGCGCCGGTATGCGCGCGCTGCTGCAAGCGGACAACATATCCATCCAATTTCATACATCGCAAAGCACCGTTCAGGCCGTGCGCGGCGTCTCCTTTTCCCTCTATGAGGGAGAGACGCTTGCCATTGTTGGTGAATCGGGCTGCGGCAAATCCGTCCTGTGCAAATCCATTTTGCGCCTTTTGCCGCATAGCGGGGCCATCAGCAATGGCAAGCTTCTTTTCCAAGGTCAGGATCTTACCGCCCTTTCCGAAAAAGAAATGGACCGTATTCGTGGCAGCGAGATTGCCATGGTCTTTCAGGATCCCATGACCTCGCTAAACCCAACGATGCCTGTCGGCAAACAAATTATGGAGGTCATCTTACAGCACGAAAAGATCTCCAAGAAAGAGGCCAAGGCGCGTGCGCTTTTTTGGATGGAAACCGTCGGGTTGGACCATCCTGAAGCTCGGTTCGCCCAAGTGCCGCACCATTTTTCCGGCGGCATGCGCCAGCGCGCCGTCATCGCCATGGCGCTGGCCTGCCATCCCAAGATGCTCATTGCCGACGAACCTACCACGGCCTTGGATGTAACCATCCAGGCGCAGATCTTAGAGCTTTTGCAGCGGCTGCAAAAGCAGTTTTCCCTTTCCATCCTCTTTATCACCCACGACCTTAGCGTGGTGGCAAAAATGGCGGACCGCGTAGCCGTCATGTATGCAGGCAAAATCGTAGAGACCGGCCTAGTAGAGGAAATTTTCCGCGACCCAAGACATCCCTACACCTGGGGCCTTTTGGGTGCGCTGCCCGGCCGCAGCGCAGAGGGTCGGCCGCTGTACAGCATCCCCGGCATGCCGCCGGATCTGTCCGCTCCGCCTATCGGCGACGCCTTTGCCCAGCGCAACCAATATGCCCTTGCCATCGATTATCAAGAGCAGCCGCCGATGTTTTCCGTCTCGCCCACACACAGCGCCGCTACCTGGCTGCTGGATGATCGGGCGCCCAAGGTGCCCTGCCCGCTTACGCCGGAGGTGAAAAGCCATGGCTGAGGTATTGTTGCGCGTATCGCACCTTACAAAGGAGTTTCCCCTTTCCCGGCATGAAGCACTGCGCGCCGTATCGGATGTTTCCTTTTCTCTGGCCCCCGGCGAAATCTTTGGCCTGGTTGGGGAGTCGGGCTCCGGCAAATCCACCCTGGCGCGCACCATCTCCGGGCTGTACCGCCCCACCGCAGGGCAGGTGTTTTTAGAGGATCTGGAAATATCGCAGTCCAAGATCTATGCACGGCACCGGCCGCGCATTGCCCATACCCTGCAATTTTTGTTTCAGGACAGCATGGCCAGCCTGAATCCCCGCCTGCCCATTGGCGCGCTCATCGAAGAGCCGCTTGCCATCCACCACGAGGGCACGCGCCAAAGCCGGCGTGAAACGGCGCTGGGCCTAATGGCGCAGGTAGGGCTGGATGCCGCGCTGTACGATCAGTATCCGGCGGAGTTTTCCGGCGGCATGCGCCAGCGCGTCTGCATTGCCCGTGCCCTGGCCCTGTCTCCCAGGCTTATCATCGCAGACGAGCCCATCGCTTCGCTGGATGTTTCAATGCAGGCGCAGATCATCAATCTGTTTCAATCGCTGTGCCAATCCCAGGGCGTTTCGCTTCTGTTCATCGCGCATGATCTTTCCATGGTGCGCCATATCAGCCATCGCATCGGCGTGATGTGCCGCGGTAGGCTGGTGGAGCTGGCGCCCGCCCGCACCTTGTGCGCGCGCCCGCAGCATCCCTATACAAAGGCTCTTCTTTCCGCCGTATATGTGCCGGACCCTGCCATCGCCAAAACCCAGCGGCGCACATCCTTTGATGCCGACGCCTTTTTCCAGGCCCATCCCTCCCTCACATGGCGCAAGGCCGGGCCGGAGCATTTTGTGCTTTTGCCCTAACGGCCTGCGCGGAGTATAAAAACAGCCCGCATGGCGCACACTAGGGAAAACGAATTCCCAATAGGAGGCCATAGCCATGCATAACGCACTCAAACAACAGATCTTAGATGAATTGGACAAGCGTATCCACGATTTAGAGGAGCATCGTTACGATGAAATCATCGTCACCGGCAACCAATACGATGAGCTCAACCAGGTGCTGGCCAAGATCATCGGCGTGCCGCTTCTCAAGGAAGTGCAGGATATCCGGGATTTTGTGCTCGGCCTGCCCGAAGCCTAACCGCCCGCAAGCCCTTTTTCAAGGGCTTTTTTCTTTGCCCTTTTTGCGTTGTGCTGTATAATGTTCGTACATGTATACAAAGGAGGCCACACATCCTATGCCGGAACTGCTTTCGCCCGTGGGCGGCCCGGAACAGCTTTTGGCGGCGGTTCGCTGTGGGGCGGACGCCGTGTATCTTGGCGCCAAAGGGTTCAATGCCAGGCGCAATGCGCACAATTTCGGGGCGCTCGACCTGCCCCAGGCCGTTTCCTATTGCCATGAGCACGGGGTCAAGGTGCATGTTACGGTCAATACCCTGGTGACAGACCCCGAATGGCCGCAGCTTTTGGATACCTTACAGCACATCGCGCAAAGCGGGGTGGACGCCGTCATTGTACAGGATCTCGGCGTGGCGCAAACGATACGGGAAGCCTGCCCCACGTTGCCGCTGCACGCTTCCACCCAAATGGCCATTCATAACCTGGCGGGCGCCCAAGCGCTTTGGCAGCAAGGGTTTGCCCGGGCCGTGCTGGCGCGCGAATTGTGCCTCGAAGAGATCCGCGCCATCGCAGACAACTGCCCCATCGAGCTAGAGGTCTTTGTGCACGGCGCTCTATGCATGAGCGTTTCCGGCCTGTGCACGCTGTCCTCCATGCTGGGCGGGCGCAGCGGCAACCGCGGCCTGTGTGCGCAGCCCTGCCGCCTGGATTTTCGCTGCCGCGGCCGCAGCCATGCGCTGTCCTTAAAAGATCTATGCGCCGTGCGCCATGTCCGCGCGCTGGCGGAGGCTGGCGTGGCCTCGTTTAAGATCGAAGGCCGCATGAAACGGCCGGAATACGTGGCAGCCGCCACCACCGCCTACCGGCAGGCCCTGGATGGGCAAAAACCAAATCTTCAACAGCTGCAGGCCGTGTTTTCCCGCAGCGGGTTTACCGACGGATACCTGACGGGCCGCCGCGATCTGTCCATGTTCGGCATCCGACGCAAAGAGGATGTGCAAAGCGCCAAGCCTGTGCTCTCCGATCTGGCCCGTCTCTACCATAAGGAAACGCCGCGCGTAGGCGTGGATATGTCTCTGGAGCTTTCCGCAGGCCGGCCAGCGCGCCTTTGCGTTTCTGACGGCGAAGGCCATTGCCAGGCCGTGCAGGGGCCGGTGCCTGAAACCGCCCGCACCAAGCCGACAGACGAGCACAGCGCACGCGCCAGTTTTCAAAAGACCGGCGGCACCCCGTATTTTCTCCATTCGCTTGCCTGCCGCATCGAGCCCGGGCTGATGCTGCCGAGTTCCGGCCTCAATGCGCTGCGCAAGCAGGCGCTGGAAGGCTTGTCCGCGCAGCGCAGCGCCCTTCATCCTCACGCCTTTGACCGCCAAGCCTGCCGCCCAGCGCCCGGTGCGCCTGTCTGTGATGCGCCTGCGCTGCGGCTTCGCTTTGCACGGGCCGCGCAAATGCCGGAAGAGGGCCTATCCGAAGCAAAAAAAATCATCCTGCCCATCGAGGAAATCGAAGCACACCCCGAGCTTTTGCACCTTGGCAGCCAAACGTTGGTGGGTGAATTGCCGCTGTTGGTATTTCCGACGGAGGAACAGGCGCTCTCGGCGCGTTTATCCGCCCTATACGCCTCCGGGCTGCGCCAGGTCATCGGAGGCAACCTGGGCACGCTGGCATTGGCACAAAAGGCCGCGCCCTTTACGCTTTTGGGGGATGCGCAGCTCAATATCCTCAACCAAAGGGCGGCCGCCTTTTACCATCGTTTCGGCATTTATGATCTTACGCTTTCCTACGAGCTTAACGCTCGTCTTGCCCCGCAGGTGCCTGGCGGCGTGCTGGCCTATGGGTTTTTGCCGCTGATGGCGTTTCGCGCCTGTCCCGGCCGCGCTCAAAACGGCTGCGGGGACTGCCCCGGCCATTTCCATCTTACCGACCGCAAAGGCATCCGGTTTCAGGCCGCCTGCCATCACCGCCGCTATACCCAGCTATTCAACAGCGTGCCGCTTTATATCGGCGATAGGCGCATAAAGGGGGTTGCATTTGAAACCCTATATTTTACCTTTGAAACGCAAGAGCGCTGCCGGGCCGTGCTCTCCGCCTTTCAGCGCGGCGTGCCGCTGGATACCCCCGTAACCAAGGGATTGTATTACCGTACGCTGCAATAGCAGTTATCCACGTTTTTTTAGAGAGGCGCGCCGGCGGCGAGCGCCTCTTTTTTGCCTGCGCCACATCCAAACTGCGCCCAGCAGCCCCAAAGCGCCCCATAGCAGCATCGCGTAGGTATCCATAAACGCGCCAATGCTGCTCCAAGCATGGCCCAGCGCCCGCCCGGCCAATACCAGCACCGTGTTCCAAAGGGCCGAGCCCAGCGTCGTCAGCAGCAAAAACGGCCCCATCGGCATGCGCGAAAGGCCTGCCGGTACAGAGATCAGGCTGCGCACAATGGGCGCCATCCGGCAGAAAAATACCGTCCTTTTCTGGTACCGTTGATAGCAGCGCATCGCTTTTTTTACATTTTCCTCTTTTAGCCCCAGGTACTTTCCATAGCGCCGCACAAAGGCCGTCAGCCTCGTTTGCCCCACCCAGCGCCCCGCACCATACAGCACCAGCGCACCCGCCACAGAGCCCAGCGTTGCGGCCAGGATCACGCTTTGTACGGAAAGCGTCGTTTGAAGCGTCATAAACCCACCAAAGGCCAAAATGACCTCCGAAGGAATGGGCGGAAAAACATTTTCAATGAAAATCAGGAAAAAGATGCCCAGCGCTCCGTATTGCCCCATCACCTGTAAGATCCATGCCTGCACCGCAGTTCCCCCTTTCCCGATGATACGCCGCCTTGCCTGGCCGTATCATCTTCCGTATAATAAAATGAAGTGTGTCCGCCCTGTAATGGGCAGAAGGGAGCCTCCCCATGACGATGGAATTGCTGTCCCCGGCCGGGGATTTTGAAAAATGCCGTACCGCCCTGCATTTTGGCGCGGACGCCGTCTATGCCGGCGGCCCGGGCCTGCACCTGCGCAAGGGCGCTTCCGGCTTTACGCTGGAAGCATTGGCCAAGGCGGTTCAGTATACGCATGAACAGGGGAAAAAATTCTATGTAACGCTCAACGCCTTTGCCCGGAACGGCGATCTCGATGCGCTGCCCGATTTGGCAACCGCGTACCAGGCCATGGGGGTAGACGGGGCCATCGTGGCGGACCTGGGGGTATTGTCCGTTTGCAAAAAGGCCGCGCCGCGCCTGCCGCTGCATATCAGCACGCAGGCAAATTGCGTCAACTACCAGACGGCGCGCATGTACCATGATCTGGGCGCCATCCGCGTCGTGCTGGCTCGCGAGCTTTCCCTGGAAGAAATCGCCGGCATACGGGCCAAAACGCCAGCCGGCTTAGAGCTGGAGGCGTTTGTGCATGGGGCCATGTGCATGTCTTACTCCGGGCGCTGCTTTCTCAGCGCCTATCTGACCGGCCGCGACGCCAACCAGGGAGACTGCGCCCAGCCCTGCCGCTGGCAGTATGCACTGATGGAGCAAACGCGCCCCGGCCAATATTTTCCCGTAGAGCAGGATGAACGCGGCACCTATTTTCTCAGCAGCTATGATCTGTGCATGATCGAGCATTTGGACGATCTGCAAAAGGCCGGCGTCAGCTCGCTGAAAATCGAAGGGCGTATGAAATCCCCCTATTATGTTGCCACCGTCACCCATGCCTACCGGCAAGCGCTGGACGGGGCTGC
>UREB01000027.1 GCA_900546685.1 uncultured Eubacteriales bacterium
CAACTGGCCCTACTGCTACGGGCGTTACAGGGGCGACAGGCCCTACCGGTCCCACCGGCGCAACTGGCCCTACTGCTACGGGCGTTACAGGGGCGACAGGCCCTACCGGTCCCACTGGCACAGCAGGCCCCACTGGTACGGGCGTTACGGGGGCGACGGGTCCTACCGGCGCTACCGGCGCAACTGGCCCTACCGGCGTTGGCATTACGGGGGCGACTGGCCCTACCGGTCCCACCGGCGCAACTGGCCCTACTGGCGCTTCCGACATTCCCACATCCTTTGCGCAGTTCAACGTGATTCCCAGAGCCTACGAGCATGAAGAGTTTCTATCCTTTTCCGTCTACCAGATTCGCGGGGACGATATTTCTCTTTCCCCTGACAACGATACCCTCATACTCTTACAGCCCGCTTTTTTGTATACGTTTTCCTATGATATACAGTGTGTCTCGGCGCCTGCCAACGTATTTATGGGCATCATCCCGTATATTGCCACCTCCGCTGAGCTGCTGTATGCCAACTTTTCCCAGAGCTCGATAGAAAATGCGCCGCTTTCCTGCAACGGTTCCTTTTCGTTTTATTTTCCGTTTGCTTCCAATATCTCTTTGCAGTTTCGCTGCTCTGAGCCTCTGACCGTGACCGGCTCGTTTACCATCCATCCGGTTGTAAAATAGGCCTCTCCCGTTTCGATACAAAATGTGATATAGTAGCAATAAAGTTCGCATCGTGATGGAGGAGAATCCTATGAGTTTTAAAATGCCCGTCTATACCGCGCCGGATTTTTCCCAGCAGGCCTATAAGGATATGCCCAACGCATGCTGGATCCCCGCCCCTGCCAACGGTGTTGCGCCGGATGATTATCATGCGACCACCATTTTCCCCGAATATTTCAAGATCAACGGTTCGTGGCAGCTGGCCCGGGAAAGCCGGATGGACTGCGTAGCCGTCCTCAGCCGCGGCGTGATCGAGGTAAAAGAATTTCGCCGTTTGAAAAAGGGAGACCTGGTAGCCGTGGGCCGCAGCGAAGACGGCAGCAACGGTATTTATGTGCACGCCACAGCCTTTACCCAGCCGGAAAGCCAAGGGGAGGAATCCTTCGCATTCCGCCAGGGACGTTCGCGGGAAACGGCCTATGCCATGGATTATGATTCCATTTATGATCTGCTTCGCTATGAAAAAGAGCATGGCGGCCATATCACCTGGGTGCTGGGCCCCGCCTGCTGTTTTGACTGGGACGCCCGCCATGCGTTCGCCAAGCTGGTACACGGCGGCTATGTGCAGGCGGTGCTGGCTGGCAATGCCTTGGCCACCCACGACCTGGAAGCGGGCTATCGCTCTACCGCGCTGGGGCAGGATATCTATACCCAGATTTCTCAGCCGGGCGGGCACTACAACCACATCGACACCATCAACCAGGTGCGCAAGGCTGGCTCGATCGAAAAATTCGTTGCTGAGCAAAACATCCAGGACGGCATCATGGCCGCCTGCGTACAGTGCAAGGTGCCGTATGTATTGACTGGCTCTATCCGTGACGACGGGCCGCTGCCGGAGGTCTACGCCGATGTATACGAAGGGCAAAACGCCATGCGGGACCAGGTGAAAAAATCCACCACGGTGATCTGCCTGGCCACAACGCTTCACTCCATTGCAACGGGCAATATGACGCCTTCCTACCGCGTTTTGGCGGACGGCACGGTTCGGCCCGTATATTTTTACAGCGTAGACGTATCGGAATTTGCCGTCAACAAACTGAGGGACAGAGGCAGCCTGGCGGTAAAGACCATTGTTACAAACGTGCAGGATTTCATCGTAAACGTACAGCGCGGCCTATCGCTGTAAGCACAAAAAAACGGGAGCATCCTGCTCCCGTTTTTTATGGTTATAGCGCTGCGTATTCTCCCAATACCTTTAAGGTAAAGTCGCGCTTGAGCGCCCGGATGGTAGTTTGCAGCACAGGCAGCTGGGCCTTATCTACGCTGACCTCCAAATAAAAATTATAGGTGCCCATGCCCTTTTTGGTGGGCCGGCTCATCAACGCCGCCAGATTGATTTGATGAATGGCAAACTGGCGCAAAATTTCAAACAACGTGCCGGGCTTATCCGCAGCATCCAGCACATACAACGCCATTTTCCTCTTTTGGGCTGTGCCCGCTTGCAGGGCGCCGGGCTGTGCCTCCAGCACAAAAAAGCGCGTATCATTGCTCTGTGCGTCCGTCACATTGGGCTGTTTGAACCGGCAACGGCTCGCTTCATACATATGTTGCGGAATGATGGCCGCTTCCCCTTCGCGCCCCTCCTCGGCCCTCTGGTAGGATTCCATATTGCTCTCTGTGAGCATCAGCGGTACATCCCCCAGGCTTTCGATTGCCTTTTGGCACTGGCCCTTGGCCTTGAACTGCACATACAGACGGCGGATGTCTTTGGCGCTGTCCACATTGCCGACTAGGGCAAACTGTACCGGCACATACAATTCGCCGGTAATGCGGGCCTTTGTTTCCAGCAGCCCATCCAGGCTGACCTGCACATAGCCGTCCAGCGTGTTTTCAATGGGCACCACCGCCCGCTGGCAGCCCTCTGCCACAGCATGAAATACCCCTTCAATGGAGGCGCAGTACAGCGCTTGGTCTTTGCAGCCTGTCTTGGCTCTATACTGCGCCAATGCCTGATCGCAAAATGTGCCGGCCGGCCCTAATACCGCGATATTTTCCCTCTCTTTCATCTGCATTCTTCCTCATTCCCGTCCTTTGGTGATTCCATCGCATCGTATGCGTTTTGCGCCATGGTTTTCAACATTTTCTCTGCCCGGCCTACCTCCTCTGCCGCTAGGCCGCGAATCAGCGTTTCATGCCATTGGCGGCGCACACGGTACAGCGTTTGGATCACCGGCTCTGCCTTTTCCGTGGTATACAGGCGGCGAATGCGCTTATCCCGCTCATCGGTTTCAATGCGCAGGTACCCCTGCTCCTCCAGCTTTTGGACTGCCTTTGTCACCGTTCCTTTGTCAAAATGGCCGAGCCGGGCCAATTCGTACATGCTAAGCCCTTGGTTTTCATAGATGCGCGGCAAATAAAACTGCTGTCCGTAGCCGATGTTGTATTTGGCAAGCTCTCGATCATAGAATCGGTTGCCATGCCGATATAAAATGGAGATATATTTGGTAAAGTACGTTTGTTCCACGCCCTATCCTCCTCATGCGTTCCCTTAACAATTTAGTATACCATATCCTTCATCCCGCCGCCTTTAAATCTATTTGCCCCGCTTGCGTTTTTCTTTTCTAGCAAAAAACTTTGCTTTGCAGGGTGCATTATTCTATCCATCTATGCTAATATTAGGAAGGAAAAAATCGGTACAGTCGGACGGCGCCCTGCCTCCGTTGTATACAAAAAACTATATTTGTAAAGGAGTATTGGTATGGAACTTGTAACCATTTCCCCAAGCATTCAGTATATTGGTGTGGACGACAAAACCATTGATTTGTTTGAAAGCCAATACATAGTGCCGCACGGCATCTCGTATAATTCCTACGTCATCTTAGACGAAAAGATCGCTGTGATGGATACCGTAGACGCGCGCGCGACCGGCCCGTGGCTGAAAAACCTTGCAGACGTGCTCGGCGATAGAAAGCCGGATTATCTCGTCGTTTCCCATATGGAGCCGGACCACGCCAGCAACATTCAAACGTTGGCGGAAAAGTATCCGGATATGAAGATCGTGGCCAGCGCCAAAGCGCTGTCGATGATCCCGCAGTTCTTCACCTTTGACATCAGCGATCGTTCCATTGTAGCCAAGGAGGGCGAAACGCTGTCGCTGGGCCAGCACACGCTCCAGTTTTTCATGGCGCCGATGGTGCATTGGCCGGAAGTGATGGTTTCCTATGAACAGCATGAAAAGGTTCTGTTCTCCGCAGACGGGTTTGGTAAGTTCGGTGCGCTGGATGCCGAAGAGGATTGGGACTGCGAAGCCCGCCGCTATTATTTTAACATCGTCGGCAAATATGGCATGCAGGTACAAGCCCTGCTGAAAAAGGCCGCTACGCTGGATATTCAAACCATCTGCCCGCTGCATGGCCCCATCCTGAAGGAAAACCTGGGCCATTACATCGGCAAATACGATGTGTGGAGCAGCTATCAGCCGGAGGATGAAGGGGTATTTATCGCCTATGCATCCATCCACGGCCATACCGCGCAGGCCGCCAAAAAGCTGGCGCATATCTTAGAGGAAAAAGGTGCGAAAAAGGTGGTGCTGGCGGATCTTTGCCGCAGCGATTTGGCAGAGTGCGTAGAGGATGCGTTCCGGTACAGCCATCTCGTGCTGGCCTCTGCCAGCTATGATGCTGGTTTGTTTCCGCCGATGGAGGCCTTCCTCCACAAGCTGCGCGCCAAGGCCTACCAAAACCGCGTTGTTGCGCTGGTAGAAAACGGTTCTTGGGCGCCTTCTGCGGGCAAGTGCATGAAAGCAATCCTGGAGCCGATGAAAAACCTTCGCATGGTGGAGCCGCTGGTCTCTATCCGTTCCAGCCTAAAGCCGGAAACGGAAGCCCAGCTGGAAACGCTGGCAGACAATCTGCTGGCCGCCAAATAATTCGCTTTCTCCCAAGGGCGCCGAAAAGGCGCCCTTTTTGTTTGTAGTAAGATTGACAATGCTTTCTCCCCACGCCTATACTCAAAGCATGAAAGGGGCCATTGGCCCATGCTTTATCCAAGGAGGGATCTGTATGAATGTTTTGATGCTCAATGGCAGCGCCAAGCCCAAGGGCTGCACCTACACCGCCCTAGAGGAGATCGGCCGTACGCTGGCGGAGGAGGGCGTCTCGTATGAAATATTTCAGCTGGGGCCGGCGCCCATCCGCGACTGCATCGGCTGCGGCCAATGCACCGAACACGGCTGCATCTTTACCGACGACGCCGTAAACGCCTTCATTGAAAAGGCGCGGCATGCCGATGGCTTTGTTTTCGGCACGCCGGTGTATTATGCCCATCCCAGCGGCCGTGTGCTCTCGTTTTTGGACCGTGTATTTTACAGCGCAGGCCACGTGTTTGCGTATAAGCCGGGCGCGGCAGTGGCCTCTGCCCGGCGCGCTGGCACCACGGCTTCGCTCGATGCGCTGCAAAAGTATTTTGGTATTTCGCAAATGCCCACCGTTGGCTCCACCTATTGGAATATGGTGCATGGCAACCGGCCGGAGGAGGTAGTGCTGGATGCAGAAGGGCTGCAAACGATGCGCAACATTGGCCACAACCTGGCCTGGATGCTCAAATGTCTTCAGGCAGGCAAAGAAGCCGGGCTGCCCCTGCCCAAAACAGAGCGCGGCAGCCGCACAAATTTCATCCGCCCTTGAGCCGACTATGGCCCGCCGTTTGGCGGGCCGTTTTTTGCCTTGTTTGCGACATATTTACTTTTGCTTTTGCCTGTTCTACAATATTTTCAGATGCATCCAAAAGGGGGATTTTTCGAATGTTTGGTCAAAAAATCTCTGTTTTTATACGCAGCCTGTGCTTGCTGCTTTGTGCGCTGCTCTGCGGCACGGCCGTCGTTGCCTGCCATGCCAAGGTGGAAAAGCCAACGCAGGCCTCCGAGGGCACGTATCTATACGAGCAAGCGGACATTGCTCAGGACGAGGAAACGGGGATTTCCTATGTCAACAACATCCTGTTGATATTTTGCGAACCAGGCACGGCGGACAATCAGAAAGAAGCGATTGCCAAAGCGCTTGGCGGCGAGATTGCCGGGCGGCTGGATATGATCGACCAGATCCAGGTGCGTGTAGCGGCCCAAACCCTTTCCGATCTGGACGCTCTCTGTGAAAAGGCGGAAGGCATGGAGGGCGTGCAGGCCGCGATGGTGGATACCGCCTCCCAATATACAGGGGATTATCTGCCCAACGACCCGTATGGCAAGACCTGGTACAATTTTTGGATGGACAATACCTGGGATACTGCAAAGCCCAGCGGCAACAACTGGTGGGCGGAAGCGGTGGACGCACCCGGCGCTTGGGAATATAAGGACAGGCTGTCCCCGGTGCAAGTAGGCGTGATCGACAACGGCTTTGACCAAAAGCACGAAGATCTTTCGATAGAAATCGTCAATCCCGATGTTGTCAACCGTGAGGACCACGGCACACATGTGGCGGGCATCATCGGCGCCGAAATGGACAACGGCAAGGGCATAGCCGGGCTGGCGCCCAATGCCGTGCTGCACGGCTACGACTATGCCCCCGACTGGATCCAAGAGCTGGTCGGCGGCTGGGACACCACCTCCTCCATCTTGGCCGGCTTTTCCCTTTCCTTAAAAAATGGCGGAACGGACCGCAAAATGGTCATCAACCTATCGGCCGGGCAGACCGGCTCCCTCCCCACCAGCAACGACGTTTTTTCCGAGGAAGCTGTGGATCGAAACGGCGCGCTGGCCTCGCAGTATATGGCCTCGCTGCTGATCCGTGGGTATGATTTTGTTGTGGTGCAGAGCGCGGGCAATGGCGCGGCGGACGGTCTTGGCGTGGATGCGCGCTATAACGGCCTGTTCGCTGCCATCGATGCGGACAACTGCGTAACGGCCAACGGCAAGGTAACGGTAACGGCGCAGGATATTATGGACCGCGTCATCATCGTGGGCGCTGCCGGCGAACAGGATGAAAACGGCGTATACATGCAGGCGTCATTTTCCAACGGCGGCGACCAGGTAGACATTGCAGCGCCCGGCGTAAGCATATACAGCACCGTTGCCGGCGGGTACGATGCCATGCAGGGCACCTCCATGGCCGCGCCGATGGTGGCCGCCACCGCCGCCATGGTGTGGGGCGCCAACCCCGCCTTGAAGGGACGGGATATCAAGGCAATCCTCTGCGAAAATACCGCGGCCAATGTGCTAGATCATCCCAATTCCCCAAAGGCTTTGGGCAGCTATCCGTTGCTCAACGCAAAGCTGGCCGTAGAAGCCGCCTTTCAGGCCACGCCCTCTGCGGATTTTGATGCTTCCTGTTATGACCCAATCCTGGAAGAATACCGCAAGGGCGCGCAAAACAACTACTACAACGGTGATTTTTCCACGCTGCCTCATGTAAACCAGGAGCTATACCTATCCTCTGCCGGCCATGACCTATACTATGCGTTGGAGGATATCAGCGGCGACGCCATTCCAGAGCTTATCATCGCCGAATGCAGCCCAGAGCTGACAAACGGCTATAATATCTACGATCTCTACGGATGGGACGGCAAACAGGTGCAGCGTCTGTTTGATGTATACTCCATGGGATACCGCGCCCTCTATACCATCTGTGAGGACAGCGTGATTGCCATAGCGGGCAGCAGCAGTGCGTTCGATCAATCGTATACCTACTATACCCTGCCGAAAAACAGCGTGAAGCCGCAGCTGAAAGAGGAGCTTGTCTACTCTGGCTGGGAGGGGGACAAATACTACCGCAACGGTACGGACAACCCCATTTCCAAAGAGGAGTTTGAAGCGATACGCAGCAGCTATCAGCTCATCGCACTGGATTGGCAGCCGCTTTTTGCCGACAGCCAGGAACCAACGCCCGCCCAGCCGTCTGGCAGCATCCCGCAGGTAGTGCAGTCCCACACCGATGAATGGGAGCCCCACATTGGAGAAACCAGCAATTATGGGCCCTATTTTGTCTACTTTATGGATCTGGATTGCAATGGCGCCCCGGAATTTATCGTACAGTCCCCCTTGGAGGGGACCGGCCGGTTTACCTATCTGTTTGTCTATCAGGTGGACCAGAACGGCGGCTTTTCCCAGGTTTTGACGGATTGGGGAGAAAACGGCGGGCCGGATGACTTTACGCTTTGCAAGGATAAGGCGACGGGTAAGATGTTTTACGTAGCCCATGATTATGCCCGCGGTGGCGCCGAATATTATGGCGAAATGTGGGCGCGCATCGAAAACCAAAACGGCGCCATCGTGGCAACGCCGCTGTTTTCCTATTCCAATGAAAAACAGAGCAAGACCTATTACGGCAGCGACGGCAAGACCCCGATTTCCCAGGCAGAGTACGAAACGTTGAGCCAAAATTTTTGGAACAGCGTAGAAAAGCAGAGCGAGCCGGGCAACAGCATCTATGTGCAAAATTGGCCTAAATCCGCCTCCGATTCCGAAAAGCTGCATATGCTGGAGGAAACCTATGCCACCCTGCCAAAGCAGTAAACATGTAAAAAAACAGCGCCCCGGCGCTGTTTTTTGTTTTATGCAAAGCATCCTTATCGGGCACGCCAAATGGCGCCTATTTCAAAACAAAAAATAAAAACCCAGGAAAACCCGCAAATCCGCATTATTCCTAGGTTTTTTATGGTGTACCTGACTGGAGTCGAACCAGCGGCCTTCAGAGTCGGAGTCTGACGCTCTATCCAACTGAGCTACAGGTACATACAACGTAGGATATTATAGCATGCCCTCCTCCATTTGGCAATGCAAACCCTTCCCTGTGTCTATATATGGCGTATTTGTGGTTCTAAATCATAGGGTCGTCCTCATACAGTAGAACAAAACAAAAGACGCTATCCAAAAAGGAGGAGGAAGCATGGAATCCATCCACGCACGCACAACGATGCTAGGGCTTACCAAAGAACAGGTAGACGCTTCCTACCGCCAGCATGGCGGCAACGAGCTGGAATCTCAAAAAAGGGCCGGCTTTTTTGCCAAGCTGCTGGCCAATTTTGGCGATCCCGTCATCAAGATCCTGCTGCTGGCGCTGGCCGTCAACATCATCTTCCTTTTCCGCAACCAAAATTGGTTTGAAACCATGGGCATTGCCATCGCCATTGCGCTGGCCACCCTGGTTTCCACCATTTCCGAATACGGCAGCGAATCCGCCTTCCGCAAAATGCAGGAGGATGCAGAGCGCATCGAGGCGCGCGTTATGCGGGATGGGGTGCTGCTCTCCCTTCCCATTTCCCAACTGGTGGTGGGCGACGTGGTACGCTTGCAGGCCGGCGAGCGCGTACCCGCAGACGGCGTACTGCTTACCGGCCAGGTCTATGTGGACCAATCTGCCCTCAACGGCGAAAGCAAAGAGGTGAAAAAGCAGCCGCAGCGCTCCGCCTCCACACGATGGGATCTTTCCAACCGGGGCCAGCTGTTTCGCGGCAGCATCATCACCTCCGGCGAAGGCGTGATGCGGGTAGGGCGCGTCGGCAGCCAGACCTTTTACGGCGATATGGCGCGGCAGATGCAGGAGGAAACGCGGGAAAGCCCGCTTAAGGTACGCTTGAACGGGTTAACGCGCGTCATCAGCCGTTTGGGGTATCTGGCAGCGATCCTGGTATTTGCCGCAGATTTTTTCCTTTCTGTTTGGACGGAAGGCGGCATGCAGCTTTCCGGTATTTGGCCGGTGCTGACAAATTTTCCCGTCATGCTTGGGCATCTGATGCATGCGCTGACGCTATCCATCAGCATCGTCGTCGTGGCCGTGCCCGAAGGGCTGCCCATGATGATCACCGTCGTGCTCTCTTCCAATATGCTGCGCATGATGCGTGACCATGTGCTTGTGCGAAAGCTGGTGGGCATCGAAACCTCCGGCAGCCTAAACATCCTCTTTACCGATAAAACGGGTACGCTGACCCGCGGACGGCTCCAGGTTACGCATTTTTATACCGCTCAAGGCAAGGCCTACGATTCGATCCGAAAGCTAAAGCAGGCGCCGGCGCTGTGCCGGCTGGTCTCTCTGCAAGGGCTGTATAACACAGCCAGCGAGGTATCCGAGGGCCGGCCACTGGGAGGCAACGCCACCGACCGCGCCATTTTGGAGTATGTGCTGCCCGTGCAAACGCAGGCCCGTGTGCTGGCCAAAACGCCGTTTGACAGCACCGCTAAATTTTCTGCCGCCAGCGTACAGGCGGACGGCACGTTGCACCTGATCAAGGGAGCGCCGGAAAAGCTACTGCCCCGCTGCACGTACAGCTATGCGGAAAACGGCGCCCTTGTGCCGCTTGCGGATAAAACGGTTCTGGAACGCCAGCTTGCCCAAATGACGCAAAACGGAGAGCGCGTGCTGGCGCTGGCGATCTCTCCGCAGGCCGTGCCCAAAGGCGTCGTCCCAGAGGGCTTAACGCTCATCGGCCTTCTTTCTATCCGCGACCAGGTGCGGCCCGAAGCGCGCAAGGCTGTGCAGCAGGTGCAAAAGGCCGGCATCCAAGTGGTCATGATTACCGGGGATAACAAGCTGACCGCCCAGACCATCGCGCGCCAATGCGGGCTTTTGCAAGGCAATCCCTCCTATGCCGTGATGACCAGCGAGGAAATGGCGCAGCTTTCCGACGCGGAATTGAAGCGACGGCTCCATGCGCTGCGCGTGGTGGCCCGCGCCCTGCCGTCCGATAAAAGCAGGCTGGTGCGCCTGGCCCAGGAATGCGGCCTGGTAGCCGGCATGACGGGCGACGGCATCAACGACGCACCCGCCTTAAAGCGCGCTGATGTTGGCTTTTCCATGGGCTCTGGCACAGAGGTAGCCAAGGAGGCCGGCGATATCGTGATCCTGGACGATAACTTTGCCTCCATTGCCAAGGCCGTTCTGTATGGCCGCACCATCTTCAAAAGCATCCGCAAATTCATCGTCTTTCAGCTGACGATGAACCTCTGCGCTGTCGGCGTCTCCATCCTGGGGCCGGTGGTGGGCGTGGATACGCCGGTTACCGTCGTGCAGATGCTCTGGATCAATATGATTATGGATACGCTGGGCGGCCTGGCCTTTGCGGGCGAAGCGCCGCTCAAGGATTACATGAAAGAGCCGCCCAAGCGCCGCGATGAGCCCATCCTCAACGGATATATGGTCAACCAGATCCTCATCACCGGGTTGTTTACCGTGGCGCTGTGCCTCTTCTTCCTAAAATCGGAAGCCATTCGCGGCCTGTTCCAGTACCAGGAAAATCCGCTGTACTTTTTAACTGCGTTTTTCTCGCTGTTTGTCTTTTGCGGCGTGCTCAACAGCTTTAACGCCCGCACACACCGCATCAATCTCCTATCCCACCTATGGAAAAACCCGGCCTTTGTCGTCATCATGGCGGCAGTCACCATGCTCCAGCTGCTGTTTATCTATTATGGGGGCGCGCTGTTCCGCACCACGCCCCTGCCCTATTCCGAGCTGGGCTTTACCTTCCTATTGGCGCTGGCCGTGCTCCCCATTGATCTGATACGCAAAATCGTCCTGCGCTGCCTTCACCGCCCCCGTGACTTTTAAGCAAAGAAAAAGCCCGCATCTGCGGGCTTTTTACAGCTTTATACCAGGCCTTCTTCTTTAAGCTGGGCCAAGAGCTTAAAGCGGTAGGTCAGCGGATCGTCGCCCACCCGGATGTTCTTTTTGGTCAGCGCGTTCATCGCCGCCATTTCCGCATCCGTCAGGGTAAAATCAAAGATGTTGAGGTTTTCCTTGATCCTGCCTTCGTTGGCGGATTTCGGAATCACCGCAAATCCATTTTGCGTATGCCAGCGCAAGATCGTCTGCGCCGGCGATTTTCCATGCTGGTCGGCAATTTCCACGATGACGGGATCGCGCATAGCCTCGCCGCCCACCATCAGCGGGCTCCAGGCCTCTACAAAGATATTGTGTTTGCGGCAGTAATCGATGACCACGTTTTGATGCAGGTACGGATGCGTTTCGATCTGATCTACCACCGGCATCACGCCCGTTTCCTGATACAGCACATCCATATGCTGCGGATAAAAGTTGCTGACGCCTATGGCACGGATGCGCTTTTCCTCGTACAGCCGGATGAAAGCCTTCCAGCTTGGCAGATACATATCCTCGCCCGGCCAATGGATCAGGTAAAGATCCACATACTCCAGGCCCAGCTTTTTCATGCTTTCTTCAAAGCCGTACAGCGTCGTGTCATAGCCATGATAGCGGTTTCTCAGCTTGGTGGTCACAAACAGCTCTTCCCGTTTTAAGCCGCTGTCTTTGATCCCCTGGCCAACAAACTCCTCGTTTTCATAGGCGGCCGCCGTATCGATGCTGCGATACCCCGTTTCAATGGCATAGCGCACCAGATCGGTACACTGCTGCCCTTTCAGCTTCCACGTTCCAAACCCGATCATCGGGATCTCCACACCGTTTGCCAGCGTATGCTTTGGCACTTGCATTTGTTACCCCTCCTATACTCTGCGCCCTGGTTTGGGCGTCTTATGCTCTTTGTAGCGTACCCAATTTACAGGCTGCCTGTCAATGCCCAGCCCGGCATTTTTATCTGGCAAACCATACGGAAAAGTTCTTTTCGCCGCCATTGATGAATACCTCTATGCTCTTGGTGTCCCGCAAAATTTCTACCTGCTCGATGCGGCCGCGGTAGCAAAGCGGCATCTCGGTCTGGCAGGTGATCTCTACGGTATCCTGGGCAATTTTTACATAAGGATCCTCTTTTTGCAACAGTGGCGCCGCCTCCCGAACCGGGGCAAAGCAGATCCTTCCCTTTTCCAGCTTTACCTCCCGCGCCAGGCTCAGTGCGCCGGCGCTTTGCGCCCCCTGGTCCAACGGCCTGCCCCAGTTATACATCCAGCCAATGGCAATACGCCGCCCATCCGACGCTAAAAATGTCTGCGGCGCATAAAACTGCGGCCCTGCCTCCGGTTTGTATACAGACTCTGGCGTAAACCTCTGGCCATCAAACCTACCCGTCAGCACGATGACAGCATCGGTGGCCACCTTCATCTGAGAAAACATCAGCACATAGGTATCTCCCAGCTTAAACAGATCCGGACACTCCAACACCTTGCCATACTCGCTGCTTTCGAACAATACGCCGACATACTGCCAGGTAAACAGATCCTTTCCCTGTTCATACAATAGGATTTTCCCGACCCCATCCTTGCCGGATCCGCATACCATATACGTTTTTCCATCCAGCTCTACGACCTTTGGGTCCCGGAAATCATAGCTGCCCTCCGCCGGCGGCGCCGCGATGACGGGGTTTCCTTTGTACTTTTCAAAGGCTTTGCCGTCTCGGCTGACCGCTACGCACTGCGTTTGCCCCAGTTGCTTGGATACGGCCGTATAGAACAGGTACAAGACGCCATCCCGCTCCACAGCAGAGCCAGAAAAGCATCCCTTATCATCTTCATAGGGCTGATCGGGAAACAGCGCGATGGGCAGCTCTTCCCAGTGCAACAGGTCCTGACTGACAGCATGCCCCCAATGCATCGGGCCCCAAACCGGCTCATGGGGATTGTGCTGGAAAAAAGCATGGTACCGTCCCTGATAATAGATAAGCCCGTTGGGATCGTTCATCCATCCCTTATGCGGCTCAAAATGAAAGGTAAACCGTTGTGGCATCGCGTTGTCCTCCCTTTTTTCTTTTGATTTATGCAGGCGCTCCCTGCAAGCTCTCTTTCTCTGCATTATACCAGCGTTGCCCTGTACAATTCAATTTTCTATCTTTGCACGCCGCTGCAATTGAAAAAAGCCGCCGTTCACGCTACACAGTA
>UREB01000028.1 GCA_900546685.1 uncultured Eubacteriales bacterium
CGGGCAATATTGCGCAGAAAGTGATCGAGGCACGCAAGAGCATGCAGGGTGAAGAGGATTGATTTTCCTCTGAAAGAGGCCGCTTTTTAGGCGGCCTCTTTTTTTGAGCGTAGAGGTTCTGCGCCGGCTGTGGTAAAATAAAAAAAACGATGTTTGGATAAAAGGAGAAATAAGGATGATCACCATCAAAGTACCGGCAACATCGGCCAATCTGGGGCCGGGATTTGACTGTTTGGGGCTGGCAGTGTCCATGTACAACACAGTGGAGGTAGAGCCGAGCAAAACGCTGAAGATAGAGATTTTTGGGGAAGGATCCGACTCTATTCCCAAAAATGGTTCCAACCTCATCTTTAAGGCATATAGGCGTACTATGCAGCACCTGGAAGAACCTGTGGTAAACCTACACATGGTGCAGCATAATAAGATTCCCTCTACAAGGGGGTTGGGCTCGTCTTCGACGGCCATTGTAGCGGGCATTTTGATTGCTTCTGAAATTAGCGGCAAGGCAATCCCGCGTGCAGAGGCGCTGCGCATTGCAACGGAAATCGAGGGGCACCCGGACAATGTGGCGCCTGCGCTGTACGGCGGGTTTACAGTATCCATGCAAAAGGACAAGCAGGTACGCTCGCTGTCCTTTGAAGTTTCCAACGATTTGGTGCCGGTGGCCATGGTGCCGAATTTTGAATTGTCTACCGCGAAGGCGCGTAACGTATTGCCGCAGCATGTGCCGTATAAGGATGCGGTCTTCAATACCGCCCATGCCAGCTTTTTGGCAGCGGCGTTTGCCAAGGGGGATTTAGAGCATCTCCTGTTTGCGGTGGAAGATAGGCTGCATCAGCCTTATAGGGCAGGGCTGATTCCAGGCTTTGAAGAAATCGTAGCGTGCGGCAGGGAAATGGGCATTCCTGTTTACCTGTCCGGCGCAGGGCCGACGATGATGGCGCTATGCAGCCGCAGCAACGCCAACGAGTTTGTCGTAAGGAGCAAGCCGGTTTTGGCCAAATTTGCAGATTGGGAAGTGCATGTCCTAGAGGTGGAAAACCACGGTGCACAGGTAATCCGTACATGAAGGACCGGTATGGAAGAATTGCGCAAAGCCTGATTGCTTGGTTTGAAAAAAACAAACGGGATTTGCCGTTTCGAAGGACCAAGGATCCCTATCAGATTTGGATCAGCGAGATCATGGCTCAGCAAACCCGCATTGCAGCGCTGATTCCATATTTTGAACGCTTTACCAAGCAGTTTCCTACGGTAGAAGCATTGGCTGCCGCAGAGGAAGAAGAGGTTCTAAAGGCATGGCAGGGCTTAGGATACTATGCCCGGGCGCGTAACCTACACAAGGCCGCGCAGAAGATGGTGGCGGAATGCGGCGGAAAGGTGCCGGAGAACCCGGAGCAGCTGCGCAAGATGCCGGGGATCGGGGCCTATACCGCAGGTGCGGTGCTTTCCATTGCGTATGGACAAAAGGAGCCGGCCGTGGACGGCAATGCCACACGGGTTTTTGCGCGGATAGAGGAAATCTATGAGGATGTATTGAAACCGCAGACCATCCGGCAGATTACGGATATCATTCGGGATATGATGCCGGATGGGCAGGCAGGGGCGCTTACTGAGGCGATTATGGAGCTGGGCGCTCTAGTCTGTCTGCCGCAGACACCTCAGTGCCAGGTATGCCCTGTTCGCTGTGAATGCAAGGCCTATCAGCATGGCAAAACGGAGACACTGCCATTTCGCAGCGGGCCAAAACCGAAAAAAGAGGAGCATCGTTTAATCCTTTTGGCTGAGGACGAACAAGGGCGCATTCTGATGCGCAAGCGAAGCGAACGGTTGCTGCATAATCTTTGGGAATATGTAAATCTGCCTGTGCAACCAACGCAGCAGGCGCTGGATGCGCTGGGGCTGCAAATGCTGGAACAAAGAGAAATCGGCAAGGCCCAGCATGTTTTTACGCATATCATATGGCATATGCAGGGCGTTTACGCCAAGGTGCAGAATGCCCCGGTTCCAGAGGACTATGAGTGGGTACCGAAGGAGGAAATAGAGACCAAGGCGCTGCCGACAGCGCTGTCCGTATTTACAAAGTGGGGTAGAAAAAATCTATGGAACCAATAAAAAAGATCCGGTCTTCCAGCCGGATCTTTTCATTCGGGAACAGGTTCGAAGAACCATTTGTTTTCGTCGAGAAACAGCAGAATTTTTCGATTGCGTACACGACATAGATAGCGGATGCCACAACCGCCTTGTTTTCGGCTGGCAGCACGCCGGACATCCAGCACACGGTCGATGGCAAAGGTGCGCCCATCCGGCCAAATAAAGGAGAGGGGAAAAATTTGCCCAGTTTCATCAAACCGGGCGATTACAGGCAGATATTGAGCCATTTTTTACAAAACCCCCTTTCGAAAGGCAACGGAATGCAAGGAGTTTTCCTCCAGAGGATCGATTTTTAGCTGCGTATCCTGTAAAGTGACGGCGCGGGCAATGCTCCAATGCCCAAAGCGATGGCGCAAATCATCGATACAACGTTCCAATTCGGCGTTTTTCTGCTCTTTTTGCGAAAAAATAGAAAGCTGATAGGCGTCTTTTTCAAAGGACAGCTGGCTGACCTGTACACCGATGCTGCGTATGGGAGCACCGTCCCAATGTTTGTGGATAAGACGAAAACAGGCTTTTGCCAAACGACCGCTAACCTGCGTGGGAGCGCCCAGCTGAATCTGCCTGGTTTGGCTGCAAAGATCGGCATCCCGAAGCCAAAGATGAAGAACCTCCGCACGAAGATGGCTGAGACGAAGCCGCTCTGCTACACATTCACATAGCATATACACAACGGGAACAAATGCATCGGCATGCGCCAGATTCTTAGGAAGGGTGGTACTGTTGCCGATGGATTTGACGGGCGGAGACTCCCCCCAGTACGCCACAGGCGCATATTCATGCCCTAGCGCATATTGACGCAGCGTATGTCCCCATTTGCCTAAAAGGGAGCGCAGTGTAGTTTCGGGAGCATTGGCAAGATCGCCGATGGTATGAATGCCGATGCGCGCTAGCTTTTTTTCTGTAACAGGGCCTATAAACAGCAGCGCGCGCGGAGACAGAGGCCAGATGATGGTTTGTAGAGCAGAGGGCGGCAACGCCGTAACGGCATTGGGCTTTTTCAATTCGCTGCCAAGTTTTGCAAAAATTTTATTGTAGGAGACTCCGATGGAAACAGTTACGCCCAATTCCTGCTCGATGGTGCGCCGTATTTCTTCGGCAACCTGTACGCCCTTGGCAAAGGAGTCCACGCTGCCTGTTAAGTCTACCCAGCTTTCATCGATGCTAAAAGGCTCTACCCGATCGGAATATCGCCGATAGATCTGATTGGCCATGTGCGAAATCCGATGATACCGGTCGTAATGCGGCGGTACTACCACAAGCTGAGGGCATTTTTGCCGCGATTGAAACAAGGGCTCTCCCGTTTTCACGCCGCGGGCCTTGGCCCACTCATTTTTTGCTAAAACAATGCCATGGCGTTTTTCTTCATCGCCGCCTACGGCCAAGGGCACTGTGCGCAGATGGGGCTGATACAGCATTTCCACAGAAGCATAAAAGCTATTCATATCACAATGCAGAATCACACGCACAAAAAAACCTCCCCAAAAAGATATAAGAACATTTGTTCGCATATAGTATAACACACAGAAACGGGGTTGTAAAGTGTAAAATCATCGTACGGGAAAACAACAATTGGGAAATCGTATGAGATGTGGTAAAATGCTCAGGTAGAAAAGGAGAGAACACGTTGCCAAAGCAAGAATATGAAACCTGCCTGTACGGCGCAGAGATGGGACCAAAGGATGCCCCGCGCATTTGCCTGCGTGGGAAGCTGGATGCTTTGCACGCCAAGGCAGTTTTATGCGCCACAGACATAGCGGAACAAGGAGATATGCGGCTATCAGTGCAGGTTGAGCAGATTGCAACCATGGCGCTGGCATTGCTGGAAGCGGAGTATAAAGGGGAACTGGCGGCTTTGCCGCTGCTGGATGGCAAGACGGAGGAGCAGATCCATTCGGCCTCCCATTTTCCGGAAAAGGCGTACGGCATACCGCATTTTTTCCCAAGCGTGCGCACAGGGCGTAAAATTGCACAAATCAATGTGCTGAGAACGGAAATCAGAGACTGTGAACGGCAGGCAGTATCGGTATATAAGGATGGATTTCCGGCCTTTATCCGGGCATTGAACCGTTTATCCAGCTATGCCTATTGCTTGATGTGTGAGCAGAAAGCAAAACAGGAGGAAGAAATATGAAGGTAGGGATTTCCACTTCCTGCTACTTTACCAAGGTAAATACGGAGGATACACTGCCGCTGATCCGAAACTTAGGGGCCGACCGTTTTGAGGCTTTTCTGGGCGGTATGTACGAATATCAAGAGGACTTTGCCAAGCTGATGGCCAGGCGAAAAGATGATCTAGGGCTTACCTGTACCACCATCCATACGTTGGGCAGCCAGTTTGAACCTCAGTTGTTTGCGGGGCATCCCCGTCAGCGGCAGGCAGCGCTGGATGTGTTTGAAATGGCGCTGGTATGTGCAAGAATTCTAGGCGCCCGGTACTATGTGATGCACGGTTCGCTTTTTTTAAAGAAAAAGGCGGGCCGCCCAAATTATCCATACATCGGAGAACGATTTCAAAGCCTGTGCGCGCTGGCGGATTCCTATGGAGTACGCTTGACGCTGGAAAATGTGCACTGGTGCCAGTACCATGAAGTGGGGTATGCGAAAAACCTGCGGCCTTTTTTAGAGGATTGCTCGCTGGGTTATACGCTTGACGTAAAGCAGGCGGCTCAGTCTGGTTACCCGATGGAGGGCTATCTAGAGGAAATGGGAGACCGCCTCTGTAACCTCCATCTCTGTGATATTACGGAGCAGGAAGGAATGGTGTATACCTCCTTGCCAGGGCAGGGAAACTTTGATTTTGTGCATTTGGCGGCGTTGTTGCGCGAAAAGAATTTCAATGGCGCGGTAACGATGGAAGTTTATCCAGATGACTGGGAAAAGGAAAACGAGCTTAGGCAGTCCTTTGCATTTCTCCGCGCTATGTTTGAGTAAAAATAAACAAATTTGCCCAGCATATCACGAACATGATATAATAACCGCAATTCAAAAAGGAGGTACCAAACGATGGTACGATATGAAGATCCGGCTTTCCAAGCCTCGATGAAGATCAAATTGGATGTTTCCAATATGATGGAAGAGATTTTGGGAGAAAAGGGATTCCGGGCTGAGCAGTTGCAGGCTCCGATTTTTGCGCAGGCCGCCAAACAGATGACGGCGCAAAAGGAGCAGATGGGTTTCCGTCAGCTTCCGTATACGGACCCGGCGTTGTTGGATGAGATTTTGGAGACGGCGGCAGACATTCGCGAAAAGTTTGACGCGTTTGTCGTATTGGGTATCGGCGGTAGCGCGTTGGGGCCGATTGCCGTGCAACAGGCACTGAACCATATGCGATACAATGAGCTGCCCGCAGAAAAGCGGGGCGGTCCGCGCTTCTATGTGGAGGATAACATTGACCCTGCTCGCATGGATGCGCTGTTTGACGTCATTGACATTAAAAAAACCTGCTTTAACGTCATCACAAAATCCGGTAGCACCAGCGAGACGATGGCTCAGTTTTTGATTATAGCGGATAAGCTGAAAAAAGCGGGCGTGCCTCTTAAGGACAACATGATCGCAACCACGGACAAGGCCAAGGGCAACCTGATTAAGATTGCCCAGCGGGAAGGGCTGAAAACCTTTGTGATTCCGGATGGCGTAGGCGGCCGGTTCTCCGAGATGACACCGGTAGGCTTGCTGGGCGCGGCGGTATGCGGCATCGATATCAAGGAGCTGATTGCAGGGGCGCGCTACATGGACGGCTTGCTGCAAAGCGAAAATGTCATGGAAAATATGGCGTATCTGGATGGCGCCTTGCAGTATCTGTGTATGGAAAATGGGATCAACGTATCCGTCATGATGCCTTATGCCGATTCTCTCAAATATATGTCGGATTGGTATGCGCAGCTTTGGGCAGAGTCGCTTGGCAAAAATATTACTCGAGACGGCAAACCGGTGCATGTAGGGCAAACGCCGGTAAAATCGTTGGGTGTAACGGATCAGCATTCCCAGGTGCAACTGTATACGGAAGGGCCGTTTGATAAGGTCGTAACGTTCTTGGCAGTAGAGGATTACGGTACGACGGTAGAGATTCCGCATGGATACGAGAATATTCCGGATGTATCTTTCCTGGGTGGGCATTCGATGAACGAGCTCATCAGTGCCGAGCAGTTTGCTACGGCCTACGCGCTCAACCGTGCGGGAAGGCTGAATAAGACCTTCACACTGCCGGCGGTCAATGCATTTACCATTGGCCAGCTGTTGTATGTATTGGAGGTAGAAACGGCTTATCTGGGTGAATTGTATAACATCAACGCTTTTGACCAGCCGGGTGTAGAAGAGGGCAAAAATGCTGCTTATGCGTTGCTGGGCAAGCAGGGCTACGATGAAAAACGCAAGGAAATGGACAGTGCACCGCAGCCCGTTGCAAAATACATTTTGTAAGACGAAAAAGCCCCTTCGCAGGGGCTTTTTTTGTACAATGAAAATGCAAAAAAAGAGTTTTGATTCGCATATACGATGGATAATATAGAAACAGGAGGAAACAGGATGATCTCATTACAGCCTGTAACAAAGGAAAATTATGAGGACTGTTGCAGATTGCAGGTAGCAAAGGAACAGGAGGAATATGTGGCACCCAACGTGTTTTCATTGACACAAAGCAAATATTTGCCGGAACGTATACCAGTGGCCATTTATTGGGATAAGACAATGATCGGGTTTGGCTTATACGGCATTGATACCGAACGAAACGAAAACTGGATCTTTCGGTTTATGCTTGGCAGACAATACCAAGGGAAAGGATGGGGTAAGCAGGCCTTTGCCGCGTTTTTGGAAATGGTATGTGCACGGGCTGGGTATGATGCGGTGTATTTGAGCGTAAACCTAGAAAATAGAACGGCGCAGCACATGTACCGCTCCTTCGGATTTGAGGATATAGGGAAGATGTATTGCCCAGAAGAGAAGATCATGAAGAAAATGATAGGTGCTAAAAAATGACAGAGTACTATGCGTGAAATTAACAATGCTAAGGGAATAGCTATGATATAATGGAGCTACCCAAAGAGAAAGGTGGGTGGAACCATGACTTTGATAGACTGGATTGCGCTGGGCGTTATGCTTTTGGGCGTGATCCTTCTGATTGTAGAGGTGTATGCGCCGGGGTTTGGTTTGCCGGGCTTGGCTGGTCTGCTGTTTTGCGCGGCAGGGATTGCGATGTTTGCCGATACCTGGGGGCAAGCTGCCGCCGCGTTCACCATCATTGCTGTCATCGTGGCGGCTGCGTTTGGATTTACCTTGTATTCTGCCTCAAAAGGACGGCTCTCAAGGTCTAAACTGATATTAAACGACGCTGTAACGGAAAAAGCCGGATATGCGGATTTTGATGCATTGGGAGACTGGGTAGGAAAGCAAGGCGTTGCAATTTCTCCGCTGCGTCCGGCAGGCGTTGTAGAGATAGAAGGGAAACGGCTGGATGTTGTGACCCGCGGCGAATTTCTGGCAGAGGGCGAATCTGTCCGCATCGCACAAGTGCAGGGACGGCAGATTATCGTGTGCCGTATATAAACACAAGAAAGGAAAGGGACATGTATTTAGAGGATATGATTGGGCCGATTTTGATTGGCGCGGCCATCTTGGTTGTTTTGATTCTATTTTTTACCTTTGTGCCGCTGCGGTTGTATATCAGTGCGCTGGCAGCAGGGGTAAAGGTCAATATTTTTACGCTGGTGGGCATGAAGCTGAGAAATGTAAAGCCTGCCCGCATTATCCTGCCGATGATCAAGGCAACAAAGGCGGGGCTGGATGTGACCATCAATATGCTGGAAACGCATTATTTGGCAGGCGGCAATGTAGATAAGGTCATCGATGCACTTATTGCGGCGCAAAGAGCCAATATTCCCCTGGAATTTGGCAAGGCACAGGCGATCGATCTGGCTGGCCGCGATGTGTTGCAGGCGGTACAGATGTCCGTCAATCCTAAGGTGATTGAAACGCCGATCGTGGCGGCCATTGCAAAGGACGGCATAGAGCTCAGGGCCAAAGCGCGGGTTACGGTGCGTGCCAATATCGATAGGCTTGTCGGCGGCGCCGGAGAAGAGACGGTGATTGCGCGCGTAGGCGAGGGCATCGTTACCACAGTGGGTTCGTCAGATTCCCATAAGGCGGTGCTAGAAAATCCCGATTTGATTTCCCGTACCGTTTTGAACAAAGGCTTGGATGCAGGCACTGCATTTGAGATTTTATCCATTGACATTGCGGATGTGGATGTGGGGCGTAACGTAGGCGCACAGCTGCAAATGGACCAGGCAGAGGCAGACCGCCGTATTGCGCAGGCAAAAGCGGAAGAACGCAGGGCCATGGCTGTGGCAAGGGAGCAGGAAATGAAGGCATCTGTACAGGAAATGCGCGCTAAGGTTGTGGAGGCGGAGGCCGATGTTCCAAAAGCAATGGCGCAGGCGCTGCGGGAAGGCAAGCTGGGTGTAATGGATTATTACCAGATGCAAAATGTCATTTCCGATACGGAGATGCGGCAGTCCATTGCCGATGCGGGCAAGGATGAAACGCCAAGTATGGAGAAATAATCTATGGAAGTAATCATCGTTCTATTCTTTTTGTTTCTGGTTTCCAGCTTGGGAGAGAGCAAGAAGAAAGCGAAACAAAAACGTCAAGCAGAGCAGCGGGTGTTCCGCCAGATGCAGGAGGAGCTGGAGCGTGAACAGGCAGAGGCGGCGCGGCGTATGAGTGCAGGCGAGGGCGAACAGCACCAAACAGTATTGGAGCGCGAAGGGGCCAAGCGTGTAGCGCAGGCTGCAGCACATCAGGCCGTAGAGGCAGAGATTTATCGACAGGTTGCTTTTGCCCACGCCACCGAAGAGAGTTCTGCCTGCACGGAAGACTGGCAGGAAGAGGTACGCCTGCATGCACGCCCGCGGCCCATGGGCAACCGGCCGATGGAGAATAAAACACCCCAAGGGGCCAAACGCTATAACCCATATGCCAAACTGTTTACTGCAGAGGGCGTGCGAAACGGCATCATCCTTTCGGAAGTGCTGGGCACACGCGGCGGGCGGTTTGGAAAACGTATAGGACGGTAAAACGAGGATCCGGGATGATTTCCGGATCCTTTTCTTTTGCAGCAAGGGACAAAAAGTAGGCAAACTCCGTAAAATATGATATGATGCTTGAAATTAGGAGGCCCAAAATGGCAATTACGGAGATTCGGCCGGCGGTGTGCATGGCATGCGGGCATAAGCAGAGCGTGTTGGATGTACGCCAAATCAATGTGCAGAAAAGACCGGAGATCAAACAAAAAATATTGCAGGGAACGCTGTTTCCCATGCACTGCCGTGCATGCGGCGCGGTGCTGGAAAAGGCGCAGAATTGTTTGTATATCGATCCTGCGCTCCCGCTGCTGTTAGAGTTGACAGTGCCGGGAGAGCCATGCCGCCTGCAAGAGGTGCAGGAAGGGCTGGGGGACACAAAAGCGATCATCCGGGTGGTGCGTACGCCGGAGGATATGGCGGAAAAGCTGCGCATTTTCGACTGTGGATTGGATGACCGTATCGTGGAGATCGTTCGCCTGTTGATGGTTACGCAGCTAACGGAGCAGGCCCCTGATCTTTTGGAGAGCAGCCCGATATTTTCTGCACCGCATGGTGAACCGCAGCTGACCTGCCTGTGCCGTGACGGCAGCGAACGGGTCTGCCCGATTACCAGAAAGCTGCAATCTGAAATTTATACGCAGTATTTGGCAGATAGGGAGGTACAAGATACGTTGGTGGTGGATAGCGCCTGGGTATATCGGCTTTTGTTATCGCAGAAAGGAAGAGCATAGCAACGATGCAAGCAAAAGAAGAAATGGGGATTGTCTGCCCCCATTGCGGCCGCGTGCAAAAGGTAACGCGCTGGCATTTGGTAAATTTGGAATCTGAACCGTTGGCAAAGCTTAGGGCGTTTAAGGGAACCCTATTCAAGGTGCCGTGCGAAGCATGCGGGAAAACGATGCAGTTTCACTATCCCTGTGTATTTTTAGATGAAACGCACCGCGCTTTGCTGTATCTCTGCCCGGAGGAGGTAGAGCAGGATACGCAAACGCTTTCCGCGCTCCCCCCCCAGGAGGGGTATAAGCTGAGACTGGTTCGCACACCGGAAGAGCTGGCGGAAAAGCTGCAGATTTTGGAATGCGGCCTAGAGGATACGGTGATAGAGCTGGTAAAGGTGTTTTATTTTATGCAGTTCCATGCACAATACCCACAAGAAACGGTAGAACGTGTATTGTTTACGCAACAACCATCGCCTTGTATCCGCATGGTTTGTAAGAGCGGCAAGACGTATGAGATTCCCCTGCAGCAAACATATTATAAAAAAGTACAGACACAGTATCAAGAACGAATCTGGAAGCGTTGCGGCCAGGGTATGCAGTGTATAGATGCTGCGTGGGCCAGCGGGGTTTTGGAACTGTAAGATGAAAATCATTGACGCACATTTGCATTTTTGGCCGGGAGAGCCATACTTTGATGAAATTGCACTGGCTGCAGAGCACCAAAATACCGAGAAGCATCTCTATGAGCAGTACCAAGCGCATGAGATTATAATGGGCATTGTTATGGGCAATGATACGTTGGAAAAAGAACGGCATCGATACCCTCCCTATTTACGGTATTGCATCGGATTGGACAGCAATTTTGCTGCGCAGCATTCATTGCAGAGCGCGGTGGATCAGGTAGAATGGCATTTACAGCAGCCAGGCTGCGTTGGCATCAAGCTGTATCCGGGATATTGTCGCGGTTATGTATCGGACAAACAGTATCGGCCGTATTATGAACTGGCGCGCCAATACCGAAAACCGGTGGCAATCCATACGGGTGCTACAGCAGGTGCGGAAGCGTGCCTGAAATACAGCCATCCAATGACGGTAGATGAGATCGCAACGGAATATGCAGACGTACAGTTCGTACTGTGCCATTTTGGCAGCCCTTGGGTACAGGACGCGGCTGCTGTGATGGCCAAAAATGAAAATGTGGCGGCGGACCTATCCGGCCTTTTGGAGGGATGCCCGGATCTTTCTGCCCTTTGGAAGGAACAAAGCGCATTTTTTGCCTATCTAAAAATGTGGATGGCTTATTTAGGACGGTATGACAGCTTAATGTTTGGAACGGACTGGCCGCTGGTGAACCTGCCATTGTATATTCGCTTTATTCAAAGGCTAGTGCCGGAGCATGTCTGGAAGAAGGTATTCTTTGATAATGCAAACCGCATCTATCAGTTACATCTTGATAAGCAATGAGTGCCATCGTATGGCATTGTGATAACGCGCCAGATGCGTAAAAGCAGCGGCGTGTTTTTGCATAGGGCCCATTAGAAGATGACAAGGGACCACCGATTCTTCTGTAAAATCGTATTCATATTGCTTGACAAAGCAATGATGAGGAGTAAAATTGAGTTAGAAAAAGCTAATTAAAGCATAAAAGCTTACTGATAAAATTCGTAGAACTAGAGAGTTTTGCTGAATTTACGTAAAAATTTCTAAATAAATTATATAGTTGCGATCATTTTGTGATGCAGAGTGCTTGAAAGCCTCGCTGATTTTTAGCTTTGTTAAATTGATTTGATGTTTACAAGCATATCATTGATTTATCAGATTATGTAACCACAGTGTATTCCTATAAAGATACAAAAGAACAAATAGGAATCTTACTATCTTTTTTTGACATGTATATCATAAAGATTTGTGATAGTACATAGGTAAGTCTCGTGTTGCGCTGCAACACAAATACAAAGTAAGGAGCGATGTATGATGGAAAAGGCCAAGGTATTTTTCACAAAAGAGATTACGCCGGAAACGATGATCAAAATGTACAAGGCATTGGGCGTAGAGCTGCCTGGAAAAGTGGCCGTTAAGGTACACTCCGGGGAGGTTGGAAACCAAAACTTTATCCGTCCCTCTTTCATGAAGCCGATGGTGGATCATGTGAAAGGTACGATTGTAGAGTGTAATGCGGCCTATGAAGGCAAGCGCAATACCACGGATGCTCACTGGGAAACGATGAAGCTGCACGGATGGACGGACATCGCTCCGGTAGACATTATGGATGAAGAGGGAGAGATGGAGCTGCCCGTGCCCGAGGGGAAACGCATTCAGGTAAACTATGTTGGCGCGCACCTGGCCAATTACGATTCCATGCTGGTGCTTTCGCATTTTAAGGGGCATCCGATGGGCGGTTTTGGCGGTGCACTAAAGAATATCTCCATTGGAATCGCGTCTTCCCACGGCAAGGCATACATTCATGGCTCGGGAAAACCGGAAGAGATCTGGACGGGCGATCATGATTCTTTCCTGGAATCCATGGCAGATGCCGATAAATCCATTGTCAAGCATTTTGGCGATAAGATTGCCTTTATCAACGTGATGCGCAATATGTCGGTAGACTGCGACTGTGTGGCAAAGGCGGCGGATCCCTGCATGAAGGATATCGGCATCTTAGCTTCTTTAGATCCTGTGGCGCTGGATCAGGCGTGCATTGATATGGTCTATCAATCCGATGATCCGGGCAAAGCGGAGCTCATTGAACGCATAGAATCGCGGAACGGCACGCTGACCATCAAGGCGGCCGAGGCGGTAGGTGTTGGCACCAGGGAATATGAATTGGTGAATGTGGACTGATATGGTAAAAGAGGCATGCATCAGCATGCCTCTTTTTGATTGCCTTTGCTAGGCATTTACTGATAAATACGATAAGATAGCAATGGCTAGGGAGGCATAGGATGAAACAGATCCACATCGGTACGATCATTGCGGAGAGAAGAAAACAAAGAGGCTTGACCCAACAGGCCTTGGCTGAGCATGTAGGCATCTCTAAACCCGCGGTATCCAAATGGGAAAGCGGAGTTTCCCAAAGTTAAAGATACCACATCAATCCCACGCGGACTTTTGCTCAACCGATACAGCCGGAGGGCTGGATAACAAGAAAAGGCGGTATG
>UREB01000029.1 GCA_900546685.1 uncultured Eubacteriales bacterium
CGTTATTTTCAGGCGGAAACCGGTTATAACTGTGCGCAAAGCGTATTTTTGCCTTTTGCAGAAAGTATGGGAATTCCGCAGGAGCAAGCAATGAAGCTCTCCGCAGCCTTTGGCGGCGGCGTGGCCGTAGGATAGATATGCGGGGCGTTATGTGGCGCCGCCATGGCGTTGTCTTATGCAGTATCCTCTGCGGACCCGAAGGATACGCAAGCCAAACAGGCCTACCGTACAGCCATGCAGCAGCTGGCCCAAGAGTTTGAGCAGACATTCGGCTCTTTACAGTGCCAAGCATTGAAAGCACGAGATGCACAGCAGGCTCAAACGGAAGAGAGGCCCTGTATGAAGTATGTTTCATTTTGCGCAGAAAGGCTTGAAACGCTGCTTTAGACCTAAGAAAGAGGGGACAATGCATGCAGGTATCACAAAAAAAGGAAAGAAAGCCGGCAAAAAAGATTGGCCTTGGTTTTTATACGCAGGGAGAGGAAATCGCCAATTCCATAACGCATGGATTGGGAGCTCTTATGGCACTGGCTGGCGCTGTGGTTTTAATCGTATTTGCGGCTTTAACAGGAGACCGATGGAAAATCGTAAGCGTATGCATCTATGGGTTCGCAGTGTTCTTTCTTTTTATGATGTCCACCCTATACCATGCCATCAATCATAAGACGGCCAAGCGAGTATTTCGGGTTTTTGACCATACCTCTATTTATCTATTGATAGCGGGCACCTACACGCCCTTTACGCTGGTTACGCTGCGCGGCGGCTGGGGATGGACGATTTTCGGCGTGGTTTGGGGCGCTACCATTTTGGGCATTGTGCTTAGCGCCATCAATTTAGAGCGCTTTAAGGTCTTTGGCATGGTCTGCTACATTGCTACGGGCTGGTGTATCGTCGTTGCTATGTTCCCCTTGGTCAAGGCGCTGCCTGTATCCGGCATCGTTCTGTTGGTGCTGGGCGGCGTCATGTATACCGCCGGCATCGGCTTTTTTGCCAGCAAAAAGAAATACTTTCATTCCATCTGGCATCTGTTTGTCTTGGCCGGCGCCATTTTGCATTATTTTTGCATTCTGTTCTATGTCATCTAAGATACAGAAAGCCAGAGATAAAGAAAAGCAAGGGAGCATCCCTTGCTTTTTTACATTCGCCCTGTCAGCGACAGGCTCATTTCCCGATATACGATGGATTCATATCCGTGCCTGCGATACAGGCGAATTGCCCCTTTGTTTTGCGGCATTACCTCCAACTGAATTTCCACAGCTCTGTTGCGATACTGCTCTTTTACAAAGGTAAGCGCCTGGGTTCCCAACCCCTGCCCCTGGTATTCCGGCCGGATATACAATTCTTCCAACAGCACAATCATGCCGCCTGCCTCGTTTCCATAGGTGAAACTCAGTAGAATGTACCCGGCCGCACGGCCTTGGGATTCGATCATCCACCCTTCCAAATAAGGATTTTTCTGTAAGATTAGTGTGAAGGTCTTGTTGAAGTTTTCTTCCGGCACAGCATGGCTTACGCCATCTCCCTGATAAAACTCCCGGCTCATCGCCACATACTGTGCTCTGTCTTTCTCTGTAAATTTTCGGTGCAAGCTATCATCCTTTCTGTCTTCACGCTATGTAGTATACCAGACGGGCCGAAAAGCAAGCAAACGTGGCAAAACGAATTTTTCCCCAGCAAAATTGCCGCCTTTTTCTACGGCATAAAACGAGGCTTTGTTTCCTCCGTTTTCCTCTGTTTTGTACCTCAATATCCCAAGTTTTCTCACGCATACCGTCCAATTTCGGGCTAAGCGTTGATTTTTTTATATCAATAACATACGAACATTGCGGTTTCTCCGCAAAATATGGTATAGTATTCCATCATGAGTAAATAGGCTATATGGCCCAAAAGGAGCGGATCAACCCGTGGATCGCAACGAGATCGCCCAGTTGGCGCAGTTGGCAAAGCTGTCCTTCACCGATGAGCAGTTGGACGCTTTTACCGATGAATTTTCCAGTATTTTGGCCTTTGTGGATCAGCTGTCCCAGCTGGATACCGAAGGCGTCAGCGTAGCACCCGAGGCCGACCATGCCGTGGTGCGTGCAGACGAGATCGCCCCCTCTCTGCCCAAGCAGGCCGTCATTGAATTGGCGCCTGAAACGGACGGAGATGGTTTTCTCATTCCTCGGATCGTATAAGGAGGCGCAACATGCAAGCATACGAAATGACCATCAAAGAATTGCAGGCAGCTCTCCGGGAGAAAAAGATTTCCGCTTCCGAGGCAATGCAAAGCTATCAAGGACGAGTCGCGGATGTAGACCCTCTGGTGCAGGGCTATATCAGCCTGAATCCGCAGACGGCGGAAAAACAGGCCGTCCGTGCGCAGCAACGGTTGGACGACCGCACAGCACAGCCGCTGACAGGCATCCCTATGGCCATCAAGGACAACCTATGCACAAAAGGCATTGAGACAACGTGCGCTTCCAAGATGTTGGAAAACTTTGTGCCCCCTTATACGGCCACAGCAGTTGAAAAGCTATTCAATCAGGATGCTGTGATGTTAGGCAAGGCAAACATGGATGAGTTTGCCATGGGTTCCTCTACAGAAACCTCCTACTTTTTTGAAACGAAAAACCCGCATGATCTCAATCGTGTACCGGGCGGCAGCAGCGGCGGCAGCGCAGCCATCGTAGCCTCTGGTATGGCAGCCTTTGCCCTGGGTACGGATACAGGCGGTTCCATCCGCCAGCCCGCTTCGCTCTGCGGCGTTGTTGGGTTCAAGCCTACCTATGGCATGGTTTCCCGTTATGGGCTGATTGCCTTTGCCTCTTCGCTGGATCAAATCGGCGTGTTTTCCCACACTGTGGAGGATTGTGCTGTCGTTATGGACGCCATTGCCGGCCCGGATGCTAAGGATTCTACTTCCATGCAGCAGGCCGCACCTAAGTTCGAATCTTCTTTGACCGGAGATGTCAAGGGGGTAAAAATCGGGATACCGCAGGAGTATTTCGGGCAAGGCGTAACCCAGCAGGTTCGCGAAGCGGTACAAAAGGCCGCGCGTGATCTGGAATCGCTGGGGGCCATCGTAGAGCCCTGCTCGCTGCCTTTGACGCAATATGGGCTTCCCACCTATTATCTATTGGCCTGTGCAGAAGCAAGCAGCAACCTGGCCCGGTATGACGGCGTGCGTTACGGCTTCCGGGCCGAAGAGGCGGAAAGCTTTGAGGATATGCTGATCCGTACCCGTACCGAAGGGTTTGGCGATGAGGTAAAACGCCGCATTATGCTGGGCGCTTTCGTGCTATCCGCCGGCTACTATGATGCGTATTACAAAAAGGCGCTGGCCTCCCGTGCGCTGATCAAACGGGATTTTAGAAAAGCCTTTGAAACCTATGATTTACTGTTGACGCCCACTTCCCCGAACGTTGCCTGGGAAATGGGAGAAGTGACCGATCCGCTGGCCATGTATGCCGCCGATGTGTGTACAGTTGCAGTCAACATCGCAGGGCTGCCCGGCCTTTCCGTTCCCTGCGGTAAGGATGAGGATGGCATGCCCATTGGCCTACAGCTGATCGGCGCACATTATCAAGATGCCAAAGTCCTCAACGCCGGCCATGCCTACCAGCAGAATTTCGGCCAATCGATGATTCGTCCGGTTTGCCAAAAAGGAGGCGCGAAATGAAGTTCGAAACCGTCATTGGCCTAGAAATTCATGTGGAATTGGCCACCAAGACAAAGATATTCTGTAACTGTGAAAATGTGTTCGGCGGTGAGGAAAATACCCATTGCTGCCCTGTATGCCTGGGATTGCCCGGCAGCTTGCCCGTAATGAATCAATCGGTGGTAGATTATGCGGCAAGGGTAGGCCTGGCCTTAGGGTGCGAGGTAGCGCCCGTCAGCTATATGGACCGAAAAAACTATCATTATCCTGATCTGCCGAAGGGCTATCAGATTTCTCAGCGAGGCGTGCCCATCTGCTCCGGCGGCCAGCTCAACCTAGTCGATGAAGACGGTACGCCCTTTACCATTGGCTTTACCGAGATTCATATGGAAGAGGATGCGGGCAAACTGGTACATCTGCCCAAGCAGGCCGCCAGCCGCGCGGACTACAACCGTGCCGCCGTACCGCTGATTGAAATCGTGACCGATCCGGATTTTCGCTCCGCCTCCCAGGTCTGCACCTTTTTGCAGGCACTCAGAGAGTTGCTGATTTCCCTTGGCGTATCGGATTGCAAAATGCAGGAAGGCTCTATGCGCTGCGATGTAAATCTGTCTTTGCGGGAAGAAGGAAGCACAGAATACGGTACGCGCTGCGAAATGAAAAACCTGAATTCCTTCCGTTCTGTTACCCGTGCCATTGCGTATGAGGCGCGCCGGCAGGCAGAGCTGTTGGAAAAAGGTGAAAAGGTTATCCAGCAGACATTGCGCTGGGATGATGATCTTGGCAAAACCTACGCCATGCGCGATAAAGAGGACAGCCAGGATTATCGTTACTTCCCTGAGCCGGATCTGCCTCCTATTGTCATTTCCGCCGAGCACATGCAGAAACTCAAGGATAGCCTGCCGGAGCTGCCGCAGGCCCGCTCCCAGAGATACGAGGCGCTGGGCTTGGCCAGCCAAGAAGCGCGGCTTTTGGCCAATACCGCTTGGATGACTACGTTGATGGATGGTGCGCTAGCCCAAAAGGCAGATGCAAAAATTGCTGCCAACTGGCTGATCGGCCCTATGGCCAGCCTGTGGAACGAGCATGCTGCCCAGGAAGAGCCGCTTCCTTTTACAGGAGAGCAATACGGCGCATTTGTGCAGCTAATCACCGGCAATAAAATCAATTCTTCCGGAGCCAAGACCGTGCTGGAAACGATGGTGGAAACCGGTAAGGATCCGGATACGATCGTTAAAGAGAAAAATCTGGCACAGATGGAGGATACCGATGCCCTTTTACAGGTAGCCAAAGAGGTCGTTGCGGAAAACCAGGATACCGTGGAGGCATATCTTGGCGGTCGGGAAAAAGCTTTTGCCAGTTTGATCGGCGCTGCCATGAAAAAAACGCGCGGCAAGGCCAATCCCAAAGTAATTCGTCAGTTGATCTTGGATTTAATCCAAAAATAAGCGTAATAAAAGGAGGGTTTTAATGCCCTCCTTTTTTGCATTGTTGAAGGTTGCTGTATTGTAAATTAACTATTTTGTCTTCTTTACAATTTATATTCAATCGTCAACTATCTTGTAAATATATGTAAATTATTTGTGGATTCAAAGGGAGATTTTGTCTTTGCGTATTTTCTATGCTTGGATGCCGTCCAGCCGCATAGGGATCCCTTGCTGATCCAAGTACTTTTTCAGTGTACCGATCTGTAAATGCCCAAAGTGGAATAACGAAGCGGCAAGCATTGCATCTGCACCCGCCCGGGCCGCTTGTGCAAAATGCTCCATCGTACCCGCTCCGCCGGACGCGATAAGCGGCACTTTGCAAATTTTAGACGCCTGCTCGAGAACGGGCAGATCAAATCCCTGCATGGAACCGTCGGCGTCCATACTAGTGAGCAAGATCTCCCCCGCTCCTCGCTTTTGCACCTCATACAGCCACTCCATCGCATCCAGCCCCGTATTGATGCGGCCCCCATGAATGTACACATCCCAGCCATCCCTATCCTGACAGCGCTTTACGTCGATAGATACAACGATACACTGGCTCCCAAAGCGCATGGCGCCTTCCTCTATCAGCTCCGGCGTTTGCACCGCAGGCGAATTGAGGGATATTTTATCCGCCCCGCGGCGCAGCACCTCCCGGATGGTATCGATATCACGGATCCCGCCGCCTACGGTAAAGGGAATGAACACCTGCTCTGCCGTGCGTTCTACGACATCAAACATCGTGCTTCTGCCCTCGTGCGTAGCGTTGATATCCAAGAAGGTGATCTCATCTGCGCCCAGTTGGCTGTAACGCCGCGCCGTTTCTACTGGGTCGCCGGCATCTCGGATGTTTTCAAATTGAATGCCTTTGACTACGCGGCCATCTCGTATATCCAGGCAAGGAATGATTCTTTTTTTCAGCATTGTTCTGCTCCCTTCAGCGCCAAGAAATTGCGCAGAATCTGCATCCCATTGTCTCCGCTTTTTTCTGGATGAAATTGACAACCATAAATATTATCTTGGTGCACAGCGCAGGCAAATGGAATTTCATATTCCGTAATACCGCTTACATACGGCTTTTCTATCTGCTGGGCACAGTAGCTATGCACAAAATAAACAGAAAACTCCTTAGGCAGGCCGGCAAACATTTCCTCATCCCTATTTTCTACGCTATTCCAGCCCATATGCGGCACCTTTTCCCGTATGGCAAATTTTGTAATTTCCCCAGGGATCAGTCCTAAGCCTTGCTGCCATCCGCCCTCTGTGCTGGATTCAAACAACAGCTGCATGCCCAAGCAAATTCCCATCAGGGGCGTTCCTTTTTCAACAGCTTCTTGTATGGCCTGCACCAATCCCCGCCTGGACAATTCTGCCATCGCATCTCCAAATGCCCCTACGCCAGGCAAAATCAGCTTTTGCGCCGTTTGTATTTCCTCAGCATCCTGAGATAATTTTGGCTGCGCACCTAAAAAAGAAAGCGCTTTCTGCACGCTGTGCAGATTGCCCATGCCATAATCAATGACCACAACCTCTTGCATTGCTCTGCCTCCTCAGCGGATGATACCACACTATAACACTTTATCATGATAGTGTAAAGAAGTTTTTGCTATTTCTTCTATGAATTGTATTCACAACAATTTCCTGGCGCGAATTTGTGAATTTTCAATGGAAAAAAGGTCGGTTTTAGACTATAATATTTCTGTTATAAACAAAACTGTGTTTCCGCAGTTCCTTTAGGAGGAAACCATATGTCTGTTACAGCCATCGTTGGCATCAACTGGGGAGATGAAGGCAAGGGCCGCATGGTGGATTATTTATCCGAATCCTATGAGGTCGTTGTCCGGTATCAGGGCGGCAACAATGCCGGCCATACCGTCATCAATGAATTTGGTAAATTTGCGTTGAATCTTCTCCCTTCCGGGATTTTTCGTCCGGGTACCATTAACATTTTAGGGCCTGGCACCGTCATCGATTTGGAGCACCTTTGCGGAGAGATCGGGCGGCTCCAAAAGGCCGGCGTTTCCATTTCTCCGGAGAATTTATACATTTCCGATAAGGCCATGATCTGCATGCCTTTCCATCGTTGGCAGGATCAAATGGAAGAGGACAGGCTGGGGGCCGCGCAATACGGCTCCACACGCCGCGGCATCTCCCCCGTATATGGGGATAAGGCCATGAAAAAGACGCTGCAGATGGGCGATTTATTTTATCCTGAATCGCTGCATGAGCATCTGTACCGCCTTGTGGATTGGAAAAACGCGTTGCTGGGCAGTGCATATCACTGCGAAGCGATCTCCATGGAGCAGATGCAGGCCTGGCTGGATACCTACGGCAGCGTTCTAAAGCCGTATATAACGGACGTAGGCCAGGTGCTGCGCGAAGCGTTGTCCTGTGGCAAAAATGTTTTGATGGAAGCGCAACTAGGGGCGTTAAGGGATCTGGACTATGGCATTTATCCTTATACCTCCTCTTCTTCCCCGTTGGCCGGGTATGCACCCATCGGCTGCGGGCTGCCCAGCATCAAGCTGGACAAGGTAGTCGGCGTAGTCAAGGCATATTCCTCCTGTGTGGGGGCCGGCCCGTTCGTCGGAGAATTGGACGGCGCTGAAGGGGATGCGCTGCGCGAAGCCGGCGGAGAATACGGCGCAGCCACCGGGCGCCCACGCAGGGTTGCGTATTTTGACTTGGTCGCCACAAAGCACGGCATTGAGCTGCAAGGGGCCAGCGACATCGCGTTGACAAAGATGGATGTGTTGAGCCATATGCCCAGCATCCCCGTGATTCGTGCTTACAAGGTGGATGGCAAGGAAATAACACGCTTCCCCGCTACGCAGCTGCTAGATCGGGCTGAACCTGTGTATGAAACGCTGCCAGGCTGGCAATGTGAGATTAGCCACATCCGTAAGTTTGAAGATTTGCCCCAAGCGGCGCAGGATTATGTCCTGTATGCGGAAAGGCAGCTGGGCGTCTTTATCAAATATGTTTCCGTGGGACCGGAACGTGAACAAATCATCATCCGTGGATGAACGAAACAATTTGTGGAGGGATTATCTTATGAGCGAACTTTTGTATGAAGGAAAAGCCAAACAAGTTTTTGCAACCGAAGACCCAAACGTCGTCATGGTTCATTATAAGGATGATGCGACGGCGCAAAACGGCCTGAAAAAAGGTACGATCGTCGGCAAGGGCGTAATCAACAACCGCATGAGCAACGCCATGTTTCAAATGCTGGAAGAAAAGGGCATTCCCACGCACTATGTCAAAGAGCTAAACGACCGCGATACGCTGGTAAAGCATGTGAAGATCGTGCCGTTGGAGGTCATCGTGCGCAACATTGCCGCCGGTTCCCTGGCGGAGCGCTTGGGCGTGCCAGAAGGTACCAAGATGGCTTCTACAGTATTGGAGTTTTGCTATAAAAATGATGACTTGGGCGACCCGATCGTCAATGAATACCATATCCGCGCCGTTGGACTGGCTTCTGATGAGGATGTAAAGACCATTTCAGAGATGGCGCTAAAGATCAACGAGCTTTTACAGGAGCGCTTGCAGCAGGCGCATATGATCTTGGTGGACTTTAAACTGGAATTTGGCAAGCTGCCAGACGGCACCGTGATCCTAGCGGACGAAATTTCGCCAGATACCTGCCGCCTGTGGGACGACAAAACCGGCGAAAAGCTGGATAAGGACCGTTTCCGCCGCGACCTGGGCAAGACCGAGGAAGCATACCAAGAAGTAATGCACCGTTTGGGGTTGGATAAATAACATGGATCAGCTACGTGAAGAATGCGGCGTTTTCGGCGTCTACAACCAATCTGAAATGGACAGCGCGCATATGGGCTATTTTGCTCTTCAGGCTTTACAGCATCGCGGCCAGGACGGCTGTGGCATGGCAGCCTCCAACGGCGGCCCTGCACAGCTGATTAAAAACATCGGTCTTGTGACGGATGTTTTCCAGCATGATGGCTTGGGGCCGCTGATGGGCAAAAAACTGCTCATTGGCCATGTGCGCTATGCTACCAGCGGCGCCACCAACGTATTGAATACCCAGCCCCTGCTGATGAAATTCCAGGGAGGGTTCTTAGCGCTGGCGCATAACGGCCACTTGGTCAACGCCCCTGCCCTGAGCCGATATCTCAGGGAGGACGGCGTTCTGTTTCAAACAGACATGGATACCGAGTTGATCGCCCATCTGATTTCCCGTTCCCGCGCCAAATCCATGCCGGATCGCATCAAGGAAATGATGGAATGCGTTTACGGCTCCTATGCGCTGGTGCTGATGACGCGGACGCACGTTTATGGCGTGCGTGATCCTTGGGGGATTCGCCCGTTGTGCATCGGCAAATTGGGCGATACCTATATGGTGGCTTCGGAATCCTGTGCTTTTGATGTTTTGGGGGCTGAATTTGTCCGCGATGTGGAGCCGGGCGAAATTATCTCCATTGGCAAAGAAGGCATTCAAAGCTACCGTACCCCTGTGCGCGAAAACCACGGAACATGTTTGTTTGAATATGTCTACTTTGCCCGGCCGGACAGCGTGATTGACGGCATTCCGGTATACCAAGCACGCCGCCGGGCCGGCCAGATGCTGGCCAGCGTGCAGCAGGTGGATGCGGACATTGTCGCCGGCGTGCCGGACAGCGCCATCGCGGCCGCGCAGGGTTACGCGGAGGCCAGCGGCATTCCCTATGGCGATGTTTTGGTAAAAAACCGTTACATCGGCCGTACCTTTATCACGCCCAAACAGCAGGCACGCGAATTGGCTGTACGCTTAAAACTCAGCGTTTTGAAAAAACAGGTGGCCGGCAAGCGAGTCTTGCTGGTAGACGACTCTATCGTGCGCGGTACCAACAGCATCATCATTGCGCGTATGCTACGGGATGCCGGGGCCAAGGAAGTGCATATGCGCATCTCTTCCCCGCCGGTAAAATTTCCCTGTTTATTTGGCATCAATACACCGACGAGCAAGCATTTAATCGGCGCTCAACAATCGGTAGAGGATCTGCGCAAGAGCCTTGGGCTGGATTCCCTCGCCTATCTGGATCTGCCGCTTTTGGAGCAAGCTGTCAGCGATTATAACCAAGGGTACTGCACTGCCTGCTTTGACGGCAACTATCCGATGGATATCCATAAATGTAAGAACTGTGTTTCCATACTCAAAAAAATTAAAAAGGAGCGCCAAAGATGAATGACACATATCAAAGCCCATTCAATGCGCGGTATGCCAGCGCAGAAATGAGCCGTCTCTTCTCCCCGGATATGCGGTATACCACTTGGCGCAAGCTGTGGGTCGCTTTGGCGGAGTCTGAAATGGAGCTAGGGCTACCCATTACGCAGGCACAGGTGGATGCGCTGAAAGCGCACATTGAGCCCATCGATTATGAAGTGGTAGCCGCCAAAGAAAAGGAGATTCGCCATGACGTGATGGCACATGTCTATGCCTATGGGCAGGATGCGCCGGAAGCCAAAGGCATCATCCATCTGGGCGCTACCAGCTGTTATGTAACGGACAATGCGGATCTTATCATCTATCGTGAAGCGCTGCGCCTGGTACGCGGCAAGCTTTTGGCTGTGGTGGAGCGCCTAAGCCGCTTTGCCCTGGCCTACCAGGACATGCCGCAGCTGGGCTATACGCATTTACAGCCCGCTCAGCTGGTCACCGTCGGCAAGCGCGCCACGCTATGGATCCAAGAGCTGATGATGGACCTGGACGAGCTAGACTGTTGCCTGGCCAGCTTTAAGCTGCTTGGCTGCAAAGGAACAACGGGCACACAGGCCAGCTTTATGGATTTATTTGAAAACGATGAGGAGAAATGTAAACAGCTGGATGCTAAGATTTGTCAGAAGATGGGCTTTGAATCCTCCTTCCCTGTATCCGGGCAGACCTATCCACGTAAGTTTGATAGCCGTATTTTAAGCACGCTGTCCTCCATTGCGCAGTCCGCCAGCAAATTTGCCAACGACCTTCGCCTGCTTCAGCATATGCGGGAGGTAGAAGAACCCTTTGAAAAAAGCCAGGTTGGCTCTTCAGCGATGGCGTATAAGCGCAACCCCATGCGCAGCGAACGCATCTGTTCGATGGCCCGCCATGTGATTGCCCTGGCGATGGATCCGCCCATGACGGCATCTGTGCAGTGGATGGAGCGGACGCTGGATGATTCGGCCAACCGCCGCATCTGTATGCCGGAGGCGTTTTTGTCCATCGATGCCGTATTGGAATTGTACGCCAACATCGCAGATGGAATGGTGGTGTATCCTCAGATGATCCAGCGCCATGTAGAGGAGCAGCTTCCCTTTATGGCTACGGAAAATATTTTGATGGAGGCTGTCAAGCATGGCGGCGACCGCCAAGAGCTGCATGAAAAGCTGCGTGTACATTCGCAGGCGGCAGCCGCGGTGGTAAAGGGCGAAGGCAAGCCAAACGATCTGTTAGAGCGCATTGCCGCAGACCCTGCGTTTGGCCTTACATTGTCTCAGCTGCAAGAGGTCATGGATGCTCGCCTGTATATTGGGCGCTGCCCCAACCAGGTCGTGGAATTTATTCAGGAACAGGTACTGCCGCGCTTGTCCGGTGCGGCCCAAGGCCCAATCGGGCAGATTCGTGTATAAAGAGTGGGGAGTAGAAATAAAATGAAGATCGTATTTATTACCGGCGGCGTTATGTCTTCTCTGGGGAAAGGCGTTACTTCCGCCTCTCTTGGTATGTTGTTAAAAAGCCGTGGCTATCGTGTCACGATGATGAAGTTTGACCCTTATCTGAATGTGGACCCCGGTACGATGAACCCTTTCCAGCATGGGGAGGTTTTTGTAACAGACAACGGCGGCGAAACGGATCTGGATCTTGGCCATTATGAGCGTTTTATTGACAGCAGCCTATCCAAGCGTAGCAGTATAACCTCTGGAAAGCTGTATTCCAGTTTGATTGAGCGTGAGCGGCGCGGCGATTTCAACGGGGGTACCGTACAGGTGGTGCCTCATTTGACAAACGCCATCAAGCAGGCCATCAAGGATGTGGCAACCAAGGACAATGCCGATGTAACGCTGGTAGAGGTTGGCGGCACGGTAGGCGATATTGAAAGCCTTCCGTTCATCGAGGCCATCAGCCAATTTCGTATGGAGGCCGGCCCCACCAATACGCTGAGTATCCATTTGACCTATATCCCTTACCTGGAATCTGTAGGCGAGCTAAAAACAAAACCTACGCAACATAGCGTACGCGAGCTTTGTTCTTTGGGCATCCAGCCGGATATCCTGGTTTGCCGGACCGAGCATGAGCTGAGTGCGGAAATCAAAAATAAGATTTCCTATCTATGCAATATCACGCCGGGCTGCGTAATCGAAAATAACGACGTCAAAACCATTTACGAGGTTCCCTTGATGCTAGAGCGTGAGGGGCTTTGCGTCAAGGCTCTGGAAAAATTAGGGCTGCCAGACCGTGCGCATGACCTATCCGATTGGCGCGATATGGTACAACACATCATTTCTCCCAAGCGCGAGGTCAATGTGGCGTTGGTTGGAAAATATATCAAGCTCCACGACGCTTACCTGAGCGTGGTAGAATCCTTAATCCATGCGGGCGCTTATCATGATGCAAGGGTAAATATCCATTGGGTAGAATCCGAAGAAATCACCCCTGAAACGGTTGATCAGCTGCTTGATCCCGTGGATGCTGTCCTTATTCCAGGCGGTTTTGGGCAGCGCGGCACAGAGGGAAAAATTTTGGCTGTGCAGTATGCACGTACGCATAAA
>UREB01000030.1 GCA_900546685.1 uncultured Eubacteriales bacterium
CTTTCGATGGTGATGGCAATGAGCGGCTCGTGGAGGGAAAGGCGGAGGAGAAACCAGCCGTCGCCTTCCTCGGGGGAAAACTGGACACGGATGCCTTCATGGTTTTCCGGAGCGAGCTGAAAAGAGGGCTGCGTATCGGCATAGGCAAAGAGCGCCTGGATGAGCGACTGGCCGAAATCACGAAACGCATCTGTGCGAATGGCCAAGCGGAATTCACAGCTCTCCGCGGGCTCTGAAAGATCGGCAAGAAGGTCCGCGATGCAAAGCCCTTTCTGGTGCAGGCGAGCCACTTCGATGACAAGACGCGTGGCAAGATATGCACCGTCGTCCAAAAAATAATTTTCCTTTAAGGCGGCGTGCCCGCTGGTTTCGATGGCAAGCGGCGTATATTGGCCGGCATGGTTTAAGCGGATCGCCTCATTGATGACGTTTTTGTAGCCGCGCTTAAAGCGGCGATGTATTCCACCGTGCGCCTTGATGAACTCTGCCAGCCCTTTGGAGTTAATGGAATCCGTCACGATGGCAGCTCCCGGCGTTTCACGGAGCAAAACAGCGGAGATGGCCGCGATCAGTCGGTTTTTATTTAGCACAACGCCGCCTTTGTCTACGGCGCCTACACGGTCTACATCGGTATCAAATATCAAACCAAAATCGGCATTGTGCCGGATCACAGCGTCTACAAGGCTCTGCATGGCCTCGGCATTTTCGGGATTGGGAATATGATGTGGAAAATGCCCGTCTGGCTCCAAAAACTGGCTGCCTTGAATATCCGCCCCCAAGGGCTGCAACACCTTTTCAGCATAAAAGCCACCGGCCCCGTTGCCGGCGTCCACAAGGATTTTCAGCCCTTTGAGCGGCTGGGTCTGGCCGGTTTCCTGTTGAATTTTTTGACGCAGCCCCTCAGCATAGATAGAAATGAAGTCAAATGTCTGCACCTGGCCCGCCCGGCCGCGGGGCAAATCCCCTTCAGATAGGCGAAGAAGCGCTGTAATTTCACCGGATTCCAAACCACCCTGACAAGTGAAAAACTTCATTCCGTTGCGATCGCTGGGCAGGTGGCTAGCAGTCAGCATCACGGCGCCATCGCAATGTGTTTGATCGGATACGGTTGTCATAAACATAGCGGGTGTGCTGGCCATCCCACAATCGAGCACAAAAAGGCCGCAATCCGCTAGCGCGGTAATACAGGCCTCTTTCAAAGCGGGGCCAGAAAGCCGAGCGTCCATCCCAACGGCTACGCGGAGGACTGAGTGCTGGGTGCGCTCAGCCAGCCAAAGGGCGAAGGCACGGCTGAGCGTGTCTACCTCCTTGGCCGTTAAATTGGCCTGCGGGCCCATGGCGACTCCGCGTATATCGCTTCCGTTTTGCAAACTGGATAGCTGCATTATGTCTTGCTCCTAACGACATACAAATGTCTTTTTTATTTGTTTTATTGTACTGGTATTGATGGGCGGTTGCAAGCGCGGCGCGATACGCAATGAGGCATTTGGAAAAAAATGTTTTTCACATAAAAAAACTTTCCTGATAAAAACCTGCCAATTAGCAGAAAATATCGGCAACAGAGGTAGAAGTTTGCATAAGGCAGGAGGAACATGAATGAAAGCGACAGGGATCGTACGCAGAATCGACGAATTGGGAAGAGTCGTGGTGCCAAAGGAGATCCGGCGGACGCTGCGCATCCGTGAAGGAGATCCTTTAGAGATATTCACAGACCGAAATGGAGAGATCATTCTAAAAAAATATTCCCCGATGGGAGAACTGGGCGCCTTTGCTAAGGAATATGTGGAGGCGCTGAATAAGTCCTTGGGGCATATTGCGATGATTTGTGACCGTGACAGCGTCATTGCAACCGCCGGGGTGCAGAAGAAAGAATATCTGGACCACGCAGTCAGCCGTGAGATGGAACAGGCCATGGAGCAGAGAAAGCCTATTCTTGCCGACCGGCGAAGCGGAGGAAATCCCATGCCAATTACCGAGCAGGACAACGCCAGCCAGACCGTCGCTCAGATCGTTGTGCCTGTGATCAGCGAAGGGGAGGCTACGGGCGCTGTAGTACTGCTGTCAAGGCAGGAGGACTGCAAGTTTGGAGAAACGGAGCTTAAGGTAGCGCAGACAACAGCTGGGTTTTTGGGACGCCAGCTGGAACAATGAATCCGTGAAAAAGGCCGCTGAGAAAGCGGCTTTTTTTCTGGGGTTTTTTGACGGAAGATGCTATAATAAAGCACATACATGAAAGAGAAACGAGCAGAGAGGAGGGCCATCGGCATGAAAAAAGGGTTTGCGCACGGCGCGGCAAAGCTTGGCAGTGCGGGGCTGCTATGCAGCGCCATTGGCTCTCTATTTCGCATTATGCTGGCCGGTTGCATTGGAACAATGGGCATTGCCTACTACCAGCTGGCCTATCCGATCTATGTGCTTTTAACAGTGGTGGCTACCTCTGGCATCCCGGCAGCCATCAGCAAGCGGGTTTCAGAATTTGCTGCTCTTGGAGACTATCGGACCGCACATTATTTTTTTGTGACCTGTTTTCGGGCGCTTTTGCTGGCCGGTCTGGGCGGCTCTGTACTGCTGGCTGCGGGGTCGTTCTGGATTGTGCGGATGCAGGGCGTCTCAGAGGCGTGGATGACGATCCTATCGTTATCACCGGCGGTCTTCTTTATGAGCGGCATTGCGGCCTATCGAGGCTATTTCCAGGGCCTGCAGGAGATGGCACCCACGGCTGTTTCGCAGCTGGTGGAGGAAATCGTAAAAACGGTGTTGGGGCTGGGGTTGGCCTACTGGCTGATCCATAGCAGCACACTGCTGGCGTCGGTAGGGGCGCTGGCGGCCATTCCTGCGGCGGAGCTGTGCTCGCTGGTGTATTTGATGATCCGTTATGGACGCGGGAAAAATGCGCTGATGCATGAAGTGAGGACAAGCCCGCATGTACGCGTATATCCGGAAAAAAAGAAAATTCGCAAAGATCTGTTGCATTTGGCTTTGCCCATTACCCTGGCGGCCGCCGCGATGAGTCTGGTATCGCTGGTGGATAATTTTATGGTCATCAATTTATTGAAATCCAGTGGATTTTCCCAAGCGATGGCGGAGAGTAGGTTTGGATTGATGACAGGCTATGTGAGCCCGATTGTCTACGTGCCGGTGAGCATTTCGACAGCGCTGCACATGAGCTTGGTGCCAAGCATTTCTGCGAGCCTAAAACTGAGACGATTTAAGGAATGCACGATAAATACCGGGATCGGATTAAAGTTGACTACGCTGCTGGGGCTGCCATGTATGGCGGGGCTGATGTTGCTGGGGCCGCTTTTGCTACAGTTGATTTTTCCGGGTACGCTGGCAGAAGGCGACCATGCGGCGGTATCGGCTATGCTGATGCGGGTAATGGCCATCGGGCTATTTTGTTTGATGGCGACACAAACTTGTACAGGCATTTTGCAGGGCCTGGGCTTGCAGAACATCCCGGTAAGGAATTTGGCGGCTGGGCTTTTGGCCAAGATTGTGGTGTCGCTGGTGTTGCTGAAAATCCCAAGCCTCAATGTTGTAGGGGCCGCCATCGGCACGGTGGCGTGCTATGCGGTCTGTGCGCTGATGGATCTATATCGTATTTTGCATGAGCTAAGAGCGCAGTTTTCCTTGATGGAAATTTTGGTAAAGCCGATGCTGGCAACCTTAGGGATGGCCGCAGCGGTGGGGATCGTATGGATGGCGCTGCACAGTGTAAATGGGTGGATCTTGTTTTTGTGCGCAACGGCAGTTGGCATTGTCGTGTATTTTGCGCTGGTGGTAGGGTTCCATATTGTTACGACGGAGGATCTTAGAATGCTGCCGGGCGGCATCAAGCTGGATTCTTGGCTGCGCGAAAAGAGAATTTGGAGGGATATCTGATGGGGATACTCATTGTTGGGCTGGGGCCGGGGCCGAAAGGATATATCACAGGCCAGACTGTGCTGGCGCTGGAAAAGGCGGAGGCCTGCTATGTGCAGACGGCCTTGCATCCCAGTATCGAGATTGTAAAGCAAGCGGGCATAGATTTTATTTCGTTGGATGAAGAATATCAAAAGGCGCAGGATTTTGATGCACTCAACCGGGCTGTAGCGGAAAAAATTGTGGAGGCAGGCCGGGAAAGACGTATTGTATTTGCCGTTACGGGAGAAGCTAGTCAAGGACAAAGCGCTGTACAGACGGTTTGGAATAGGGCTAAGGAGCTTGGCATAGAAGTGGGGATTCTGCCGGGACTGAGCACGGCTGCCGCTGCAATGGCCGCAGCGGGCGCACCCTGTGAACAAGGGGTACAAACGCACTATGAAGCGCTGGATCTTTTAAGATTGGATTGTGGAAAGTGCCAGGTGATCTGTGATTTGGATCAGACACTAAAGGCAAGCCAATGCAAGGTTGACCTGATGGAGCTGTATCCGGAGGACTGGCGGGTAGCTCTGGTATGGGCGGATGCCGAACAGATGCATCATCACTGGTGCCCCCTGTATGAGATGGATCGACAGCCCCATTTTGATGCGACCAGCTGCTTGGTAGTGCCGCCGCTGCCCTTTGAAAAGCGCAAGCGCTATGTATATGCAGATTTGCAGAAAATCGCCGGCATACTGCGTGCGCCAGGCGGATGCCCCTGGGATGCAGAGCAGACACATTTTTCCTTGAAATCCGCCATGCTGGAGGAGGCTTGTGAAGCGATTGCAGCGGTGGATGAAGGCGACATGGAGCACCTATGCGAGGAGCTGGGCGATGTGTTGCTGCAGGTGGCGATGAATGCGGAAATTGCGCAGGAGCAGATGGAGTTTACGCCTGTGGACATATGTAGCGGAATCTGTGAAAAGCTGATCCGCCGTCATCCGCACGTTTTTGGCAGCGTAACGGTCAGCGGGACAGGCGAGGTGTTGAAAAACTGGGAAGAGATCAAAAAAACGGAAAAAGGGCATACACAGGAAGATTCTCTGTTAAAGGGCGTAGGAGATGGGCTGCCTGCCCTGATGCGTGCGCAGAAGATCCAAAAGAAGGCCAAGAGCATCGGCTTTGACTGGCAGGCGCCAGAGCCGGCGGCCGGCAAGGTAAAAGAGGAACTGGCCGAGCTGCTGGAGGCGCTGCAAGAGGGCCCGGTGCGTACAGAGGAAGAAGCGGGTGATTTGCTGTTTGCCGCGGTAAATGTGGTGCGGCTTTGCGGCGTACATGCGGAAACGGCGCTGATGGCCGCTTGTGAGAAGTTTATACGCCGTTTTCGTGCGATGGAACAGGCGGCCGTACGATCGGGAATAACGCTAAGCAGCCAAACACTGGAAACGCTGGATGGGCTGTGGGAAGAGACAAAGCGCCTGGAAAAGCAAGAAAAAGCTTGACATTCTAGACCGTTTGTTGGAAAATGGTCAAGACATAAAAACGAGAAAAATTTGCGCTTGGCGCAACTATCACTAGGAGGGCACGAATATGAACAAAACTGAATTGATCGGTTGTGTAGCCGAAAAGAGCGGTTTGGCCAAGAAAGACGCAGAAAAAGCGGTAAATGCTGTATTGGATGCAGTGGTAGAAACCCTGAAAGCGGGCGAAAAGGTACAGCTGGTTGGCTTTGGCAACTTCGAAGTGCGTGAACGCGCTGCGCGCAAGGGTATCAATCCGTTGACCAAACAGCCGATGGATTTCCCGGCTACCAAGGTGCCGGCTTTCAAAGCGGGCAAAGCCTTGAAAGACGCTATCAAATAAAAACATACCCAAAAAGAGCCGAGGATATTCGGCTCTTTTTTTGTGCCAGTAAGACCGCCCTTTGTCTTTTATAGGGAAGGACGGAAAAATATGATATAATAACATCATCTGGAGGTTGAAGATGCGAATTGATAAATATTTGAAAGTATCACGGATCATCAAGCGGAGAACTGTGGCGCAGCAGGCGTGCCAGGCGGGAAGGATACAAATCAACGGAAAGGTGGCCAAGCCCTCGGATAAGGTAGAGGTAGGCGATGTGCTGACCATTCAGTTGGGAGAAAAGACATATACATATGAGGTATTGATGGTGACTGAACATGCGACAAAGGAGAATGCGGATATGATGTTCCGCGCCGTATTATGAGCCAGCCGAGAATCAAGACCGGGCTGGGCCTGGATGCACATGCGTTTGCAGAGAACCGCACTTTGATTTTGGGCGGTGTGTTGATCCCGTATGAAAAGGGATTGATGGGTCATTCAGACGCCGACGTGCTTTGCCACGCCATCAGCGATGCACTGTTGGGCGCAGCGGGATTGGGGGACATTGGGCAGCATTTTCCAGATACCGACCCTATCTACTTTGGAGCAAGCAGCATCATGCTATTGCAATGTTGTGCGGAAAAGGTGCGCCAGTCGGGATATGCCGTAGGAAATGTGGATGCGGTGGTCATCGCCCAAGAACCCAAAATTGGCCCGCATACCGAGCATATGACGCATCATATTGCCCAGGCGCTGGGCATAGAGCCTGCGCAGGTGAATATCAAGGCAACTACGACCGAGCATATGGGCTTTACGGGACGCAAGGAGGGCATAGCGGCCCAGGCGGTATGCTTATTGGAAAGGATTGACTAAATGGCAAGACGGAGGCGCAGAAGAGGGGAAAACCTGTTGGACCGCTGGCGCGGATCGGCAGTTTATCCATTCTTAATGATCGGGATTGTAGGGGCCATCGTCGTGCTTTGCTGGCTGCTGGTATCCCAAGTGGCCATGCCGCTGATCCAATCTTGGTTTGGGCCAAAGATTACGGAAGTGCCGCTGCCCACGCAGCAGACGGAGATCGGAGATTTATCAGATAAAATACGAGAGGTGCTGCTGACCAATAAGTTTAAGTATGTGGCTAGGCCGATCCTGTTGGGGGATGAGGTGTACTTTTCTTCCGGACAGGACAACTACTACAATCCCTTGATGAAAGAAATTTATGTGGCCAAGCAGGATACGGCAAACTCAGTGACGCCTACAAGGATAGAGGGCATTGAAGCAGAAGGCGATATTCTGGCGCTGGATGTAAGCGCGGATTATATCGTATACATTGATACGAAAAAGGATACCGCTATGGCAGACGGCGGCGTGATACCGGGGCGTGCCATCATGTATTTATATAACCGCAGCACACAACAGACTGAAAAGCTCAAGGATATTCCATACGACTGTCCAGACGTATTTTTAACAGGGCAGTATGTGGTCTGGGTGGAGCGTACGGGCGAAACGCAGGATAAGCTTTATATGATGGATCTGACGACCAAAGAAGTCACGACGTTGGCGACATACGAGGATTCCCCGATGGGCGTTTCGCCGCCGGGCGTATGCAGCACTGATATTGTCTGGGTAGAGCCGCACCCGGATCAGCCAGACAGCGAACAGTATAATGTAATTAAGACGTTGTCCCTGGGAGAAAACGCCGGAACGGTGACAACCTATGAGCCTGGGATGTATGCGTTTAAGCCGATGACAAATGGCTCTGCCATCATATGGAGCGATAATTTTGCCAGCGCCGACGCCAATCTGTATCTATCGCAAAACGGCGCAATGCCGAAAAAACTGGCGGAGAATGTATCGGGATATGGGATTGCAGATAACTTTGTAGCGTACTGCCAGAATGGACGCATTTATGTCTATTTCCTGGCAACGGGAGAGTTGGCACAGCTTTCCAAATCCACCGAATATGCGATGCTGGCGGATGTATCCAGCCATGGAGTGACGTGGTTTGACATTACAGATAAAAACAGGGAACGCGATATTTTGAAATTCGCGGTGGTGGACTGAAAGACGATGGCAAAAACAAAAACGATTTTTTACTGCACAAACTGCGGGCATGAATCACCCAAATGGGTGGGACGTTGCCCTGGCTGTGGAGAATGGAATACCATGGAAGAGCAGCCTGTGGTCAAATCCGCGGGCGGGAAAACAAAACCATGGAAGCCGGCGGCAAAGCCTGTGCCGTTGGCGCAGGTGGATGTGACGCCGGCAGGGCATTTACAGACCGGGATCGAAGAGCTGGATCGTGTTTTAGGCGGTGGCCTCATTGAAGGTGCGGTCGTGCTGGTAGGAGGAGAACCCGGCGTTGGGAAATCCACGCTGCTGCTCCAGGCCTGCGAGAGAATTGCTAGGCAAGGTAAAAAAGTGCTCTATGTTTCAGGGGAGGAATCGGCCCGGCAGATCAAGCTGCGGGCGCTGCGGCTAGGCACGCTATCTGAGGATCTATTGGTGTTGGCGGAAACGGATATGGAAGCGGTATGCCAAGCCATGGAGGAAAGCCAGGCGCAGCTTGTCATCATCGATTCCATTCAAACGATGACACAGCCGGGGATGGCAAGCGCGATGGGCAGTGTTTCCCAAATTCGGGAATGTACAGCTTCTGCGCTCAGAATTGCAAAAACAACGGGCGCTACGGTGATTTTGGTGGGGCATGTGACCAAGGAGGGGGCCATTGCCGGCCCGCGTGTATTGGAGCATATGGTGGATACCGTGTTGTATTTTGAGGGAGAGCGGCAATCTACGCTGCGCATTTTGCGGGCGGTGAAAAACCGGTTTGGCTCTACCAATGAAATTGGCGTATTTGCCATGACAGAACACGGCATGGAGGAGATGAAAAACCCTTCGGAGGTGCTGCTAAGCCAGCATACCAAAGGCGTGGCGGGCAGTGCGATTACCTGCTCGATGGAGGGGAGCAGGCCGGTTTTGTGCGAAATACAGTCGCTGGCGGCCACTACATCCTTTGGACAGCCGCGGCGTATGGCCACAGGGGTAGACTACAACCGAATGCTGTTGATGATTGCGATTATGGAGCGGCGTGCAGGCGTGCCGCTGTACAACCGCGATGTATACACAAACGTAGTAGGGGGCATGAAAATTGCGGAGCCTGCCAACGACCTGGCGATGGTGATGGCCATTGCATCTGCGGCCACGGGGCAGCCGCTCAAAGAAGGGGTGGCGGCCATAGGAGAAGTGGGGTTAACAGGTGAGGTGCGCATGGTTACCCAGCTGGAGCGGCGGGCGTCAGAGTGTGCAAAAATGGGCTTTACCACGCTTTTGGTGCCAAAAGAAGCCATAAAAGCCTCTGGAATCAAGGCGGGGGTGCGCTTTGCTGGGGTTGGTAGCGTAGCAGAGGCACTTTTCCTTGGCCTAGAGCCAAAACGTAAGGGGATGGATACGGCAGAGGAAAATTGACAAGGGATGGTTTATGCCGTATCATTAAAAATACACCATTTGATAAAAAGGGGGGAAAGGCTGTGTTTGAAATTGGCGACCGGGTGGCATATCCGATGCATGGGGCCGGGATTGTTGAGCTGATCGAAGAAAAAGAGATTTTGGGCCAGCTCCAGCGCTATTATGTGCTCAGGTTCGCCTTAGGCGGCATGAAGGTGATGGTGCCTGTTGAAGGGAAAGATATTGGCCTACGCGCCATCATCGGCAAAGAAGAAGGGATGAAAGTTCTGGAATTTTTGTCTCAGCCCTGCGGGGAGGAATGCGATAACTGGAACCGCAGGTACCGGGAAAATTTGGAAAAGATGCGCACAGGCAGTATCTTTGATACGGCAGAAGTAGTGCGTGCCCTGAGCCATCGAGACAAGGAGAAGGGGCTTTCTACCGGGGAAAAAAAGATGCTGAGCTCCGCCAAACAGATTTTAGCCAGCGAATTGATCCTCTCTCTGGATATGGAAGAACAAGACGTGTTAGCACGCATCGAACAGGCTGTATAGAAGCGGTGCTGTTTGAGATAGAATTCCATGTAGAGAGGAGGTGAATGCGCATGAAAAAACTGCTTCGTTTGGGATTTTCTATTGGACTGGGAGCCTTATGTATCGGTATCCTGACGCTGGTGGCCAGCTTATTGAGCTGGATCAAGCTGGTGGATGTGTATACCGTGGTTTCTTCATCGGTCATAGCAGGGGTATATATCGGCGTCGGCGTGCTTGGCATGCTGCTGGGCTTTATTTTCTATCCGAAGATGATGCGCGGCATTGCAGGCGGCATGAAACGCATAGAAGCAAAGCTGACACAGGTGCCCATGCAGGATGTTCTCTCCGGTATACTGGGGCTGATCGTCGGGCTGATATTAGCACTATTACTTTCTACTCTTATTAATCGCGTTCCTATTCCCTGGCTTTCAATGCTGCTTTCCGTAATCGTCTATGTGCTGCTTGGCTATTTGGGCGTGGCGGTCGCGGTGCGGAGAAAATCTGAACTGGGCATCGTGGAAAAAATTACGGAGGCCAAGGGCGCGGAAGAACATGAAGAAACCGAGGAGGAGCCCGCGCCGCGTGGCACGGTGACGGGCCGCAGCAGAAAAAAGGCGGAAAGGCAAAAGCCGCCTGCGCCAAAGATTCTGGATACTTCCGTGATCATAGATGGACGTGTGCTGGCTGTAGCAAATGCAGGATTTTTGGAAGGCAAGATCATCGTTCCTTCCTTTGTGCTGCAAGAGCTGCGGCATATTGCGGATTCTGCTGATGCGTTGAGAAGGCAGAGAGGCCGAAGGGGCTTGGATATCTTGCAGCAAATGCAGCAGGATTCCAACCGTGTGGTGGTCATTGAAAAGGAATATGAAAATACAGAAGTAGACGAACAGCTCATCCTGCTTGCCAAAGAGATGAAGGGAAACATCGTAACCAACGATTTCAACCTGAACAAAGTGGCGACGGTGAAGGGTGTGAAGGTACTGAATATCAACGAGTTGGCCAGCTCGTTGAAGCCGGCAGTTATGCCTGGCGAGGATATGCTTTTGCAGATCGTCAGAGAAGGCAAGGAGCCGGGACAGGGCGTAGCGTACCTGGAAGATGGCACGATGGTCGTAGTGGACAGCGGCGCATCGCACATAGGGAGCACCACCTCGGTGTATGTTACCTCCGTGCTGCAAACGGCAGCGGGGCGTATGGTGTTTGCCAAGGCCAATTAAAATTCAATAAACGTAAAAAGCCATGTGCCCGTGGAGGGCACATGGCTTTTCGCATTCCCGCGAAAAATGACAAAAAAACGTCAATTGGCAGCGACGCCATTGACGAATAAGACAAGTTGTGATATAGTCGTAAATTGCACAAGTATTCCCGCGATACACGGATTTACCATGGAAAAAGGAAATCAAAAAATTCCTTCTTTCTCCGCTATTGTACAGTGCTTTGTATACAAAATCAAGAGCGAATCTTTTTCCGTGTATGTATGGATAGAAAAGTATAAAAAGGATTGGGAGTGAAGCATCCATGGTTCATGAAATTCTTCTGGGCGGCAGAAAGAAAATGAGCTTTTCACGCATCGACGAGGTCCTGGAAATGCCCAACCTAATTGAGATCCAAAAAGAATCTTACCGCAAATTTGTGGAAGAAGGACTCAAAGAGGTATTTGCGGATATTTCCCCCATCACGGGTTATGGCGATAACCTAGTGCTGGAGTTTGTGGATTATACGCTGGATAACAACCCGAAATATTCTGTAGAAGAGTGTAAGGAACGCGACGTCAACTATGCAGCGCCGTTGCGGGTGACGGTGCGCCTGATTAACCGTGAGACAGGCGAAGTGAAAGAGCAGGAAGTCTTCATGGGCGATTTCCCCTTGATGACGGAAACCGGCACTTTCATCATCAACGGCGCAGAACGCGTAATCGTGAGCCAGTTGGTGCGTTCTCCCGGTGCCTATTACAATATGGAAACGGACAAGATGGGCAAACAGCTTTTCTCATCCACCATCATTCCGAACCGTGGCGCCTGGCTGGAGTACGAAACGGACGCCAACGACGTGATGTGGGTACGCGTAGACCGTACGCGCAAGCTGCCCGCTACCGTGCTGATGCGCGCGCTTGGCTGTGGGACGGATGAGGAGATCCTGGCAAAGTTCGGGGAAGAGAAGCTTATCATCGATACCATCCGTAAGGACAGCGCCAAGACGGACCCGGAAGGCGTGATCGAGATCTATAAGCGCCTGCGTCCGGGTGAACCGCCGACGGAGGAGAGCGCACGTTCCCTGTTTAATTCTTTATTGTTTGATCCGCGTCGTTATGACTTGGCGCGTGTGGGCCGCTATAAAATCAATAAAAAACTAGGTCTTGTGGATCGTTTGGCCGGGCAGACGCTGGCAGCAGACGTCATCAATCCGTATACTGGAGAGGTCATGGCTGTTGCGGGCCAGCAGATAGACCGTGCCGAGGCAGAACGCCTACAGGCATCCGGCATTAATGAGGCGGAAGTGGTCGTAGAGGAAGGGACGCTGAAGATTTTCGGCAATAACTTTGTAGACCTGGAGCCCTTTGTAGACTTTGACTTAAAGGAAATCGGCATTACGGAAAAAGCGCATTTCCCGACCTTTATGGAGATCCTCAACAGCAAGGAGAGCTGGGAGGAGGGTGAACTGCGCCGTGAAATGGCAAACCGTGTGCATGACCTGATGCCAAAGCACATCCACCCGGATGATATCATGGCGTCGTTAAACTATATGATCTGTCTGTATCATGGCGTAGGGCGTACTGACGATATAGACCATCTGGGCAACCGCCGCCTGCGCTGCGTTGGCGAACTGTTGCAAAACCAGATCCGTGTGGGGCTGTCCCGCCTAGAGAGAGTGGTGCGCGAGCGCATGAGCATCCAGGATATGGATGTGGCAACGCCGAGCAATCTTATCAATATCCGTCCGGTGTCTGCGGCCATCAAGGAGTTTTTCGGAAGCAGCCAGCTAAGCCAGTTTATGGATCAGACCAACCTACTGGCAGAGCTGACGCATAAGCGCCGTCTGTCTGCGCTGGGTCCTGGCGGTCTGAACCGTGAGCGCGCCAGCTTTGAGGTGCGCGACGTGCATCATTCGCATTACGGACGCA
>UREB01000031.1 GCA_900546685.1 uncultured Eubacteriales bacterium
GCGATTTTGCAGATGGAAAATGCACGGATCGTACGTCAAATGCGCAACAAGGCCAACCGGGCGATGAATTGCGATACCGCCAATATCAATAAGACCATGTCCGCAGCAGCCAAACAGCAGGCCTGTATTCGGTATCTAGTAAAGGAAAACAAGTTTCAATCGTTGAGCCCGGCGCTGCGGATGGCAGCGGAAACGCGCCTGGCGTATCCGGAAGCAACGCTAGAGGAACTGGGCGATTTGATGGAGCCGCGCATGGGCAAATCCGGCGTAAACCATCGGATGAGAAAGCTTGTGCAGCTGGCAGAGGAGCTGGGGTTTGTGTTTGAGGAAGGAGTAAGCTTTTGAGCGGATTTTGCCATCTACATGTACATACGCAATACAGTCTGTTGGATGGGGCGGCACGCATCAAGGATTTGATGGCCAGGGCCAAGGAGATGGGCATGACGCACATTGCCATGACAGATCACGGCGTCATGTATGGTACGGTTGAATTCTATAAAGAAGCAAAGGCGGCGGGGATTACGCCGGTTCTTGGCTGTGAAGTATACGTGGCCAAGCAAAACATGCACGATAGACAAGGCCGTGCGGACCGGGAATACAGCCACTTAGTGCTGCTGGCGGAAAATCAAAAGGGATATCAAAACCTGGTGCATCTGGTATCCTTAGGATGGCTGGAGGGATATTACTATAAGCCTAGGATCGATTACGATACGCTGGCGCAGTATTCTGAAGGGCTAATCGGCCTATCCGCTTGCTTATCCGGCGATATTCCCCGCCTTTTGATGCAAGGTGATTATCAGGGCGCAAAGCAATTGGCACAGCGGCTCAGCGATATCTTTGGGCCGGAGCATTTCTATTTGGAATTGCAAGAGCATGGCATTCCGGTGCAAAAGGAAGTCAATGCGCAGATCATACGTATAGCCAGGGAAACGGGTCTGCCGTTGGTTGCTACCAATGATGTGCACTATATCAATCAAGAGGACGCTGCGGTACAGGATGTTTTGATCTGTATTCAAACAGGACGTTTTCTAGATGAAGAAAATAGAATGAAAATGGACTCCGATCAGATGTACCTAAAGAGCGGTACAGAAATGGAGACATTGTTTTCCCATGTGCCGGAGGCGCTGGAAAATACGCAAAAAATTGCAGAACGCTGCCATGTTGAGCTGGATTTTGAAACACAGCATTTGCCACAGTTCCCCTTGCCGGAGGGAGAAACAAATGTCGGCTTGCTGCGCAGGCAGGCCGAGGAGGGCTTTGCGCGCCGGTATGGCGAGAATCCCGAAGTGCAAAAGCAGCTTCAATTTGAGCTGAACGTCATCGAGCAGATGGGGTATGTGGACTATTTTTTGGTCGTGTGGGATTATATCCGCTTTGCAAAGGAACAGGGCATTGCCGTGGGCCCAGGCCGCGGCAGCGCAGCTGGCAGTGTGGTGGCGTATTGCCTAGGGATCACGGATGTGGACCCCATCAAATATAATTTGTTTTTTGAGCGCTTTTTGAATCCGGAGCGCATCACCATGCCGGATATAGACGTTGACTTCTGCTATGAACGCCGGCAGGAGGTCATAGATTATGTCATCGAAAAATATGGGAAAGACCACGTATGCCAGATCATTACCTTTGGAACGATGGCAGCGCGTGCAGTTATCCGCGACGTAGGGCGGGTGATGCGTATCCCCTATGCGGATGTAGACCGCATCGCCAAGGCGGTGCCGATGGAATTGGGCATCACCATCGACAGGGCGGTGGAAATTTCCCAACCGCTGCGGCGGGAGATGGAAGCAGACGAAACCATTGCCCAGCTCATTGCAACAGCCCGAAAATTAGAGGGGATGCCGCGGCATGCCGGCACGCACGCTGCTGCAGTGGTGATTTCCAAAGATCCTTTGATGAATATCATTCCGCTGCAAAAAAATGATGAGACGGTTACCACGCAGTTTACCATGGGGGCCATCGAGGAACTTGGCCTTTTGAAGATGGACTTTTTGGGCCTGCGTAACTTGAAGGTCATCCAAGACGCTTGTAACCTTGTGGAAAAGAGCACGGGCAAACCACTGGATATGGAAAAGATCGCTCTGGATGATCCTCTCGTATATCAGATGATCGGCGAAGGGGATACCGATGGCGTATTTCAGCTGGAAAGCGGCGGTATGCGCGAACTGCTTAAAGAATTAAAGCCTAATTGCTTTGAAGATATCATCGCTTGCATTTCTCTGTACCGGCCAGGCCCGATGGAAAGCATCCCGCGCTATATCCAAGGGAAAAGAGATCCTAGCAGCGTCAAGTATTTGGACAAGCGATTGGCACCCATTTTACAGGTAACTTACGGCTGCATGGTGTATCAAGAGCAGGTTATGCAGATCGTCCGTGAGCTGGCGGGATACAGCTGGGCGCGTAGCGACCTGGTTCGGCGTGCTATGAGCAAGAAAAAACGCGATGTAATGGCCAAAGAACGGCAGGCGTTTATCTATGGTACGGAGGACGGTACAGTGCCGGGCGCAGTGAAAAACGGCGTGCCGGAAGAGGTGGCCAGCCAAATTTTTGACCAAATGACGGATTTTGCGCAGTATGCCTTCAACAAATCCCATGCGGCGGCCTATGGCATCGTATCCTATCGGACAGCGTGGCTGAAAGCGCATTATCCTGTGGAAACCATGGCCGCGCTGATGAACAGTTGTCTGCAAAGCCCGGAAAAAATCGCACAGTATATTGCCTACTGCCGAAAGAAAGGCATAGAGGTGTTGCCGCCGGATGTAAACGGTAGCGGCGTGCGTTTTGAGGTGCAGGATGGCAAAATCCGCTTTGGTTTGTCCGCAGTAAAAAATGTAGGGGCCAAAGCTGTAGAGCTGATCATCCAGGAACGGGCGCATAAGCCGTATGAGGACTTCTTCTCCTTTTTGCGGCGGGTGCCTGCGGATGCGCTGAACAAGCGCATGGTGGAAAGCATGATCAAAGCGGGCTGTTTTGACAGCTTCCATGTAAAGCGTAGCCAGCTTATGGCGGTGTTTGAAAGCACCATGGATGCTATGGCGCATGATAGAAAACGTAACCTGGAAGGGCAGGTTTCCCTGTTTGAAGGGCTGTTGGGCGAAAATGTACCGTCGCTTGTGCCTGTACAGGAACTACCGGATCTTGCGGAGTTTGATACCCGTGCTATGCTGGCGATGGAAAAGGAGATGACGGGGGTATACATCACCGGGCATCCTATGATGGAGTATGAAAAGTATATGGAGCAATATCCAGTGAATCTCCTTACCATTTTGGAAAGCCGAGAAGAAGGCCTATCATTGGATGGTAAGGAGGTAACGCTTCCCTGTATCATACAATCCAGACGAAACCGGACGACCAAAACAAACCGGCTGATGGCCAATCTGGTTATAGAGGATCTATATGCTCAGATGAATGCCATGGTATTCCCTGGCGTTGTGGAGCGGCTCAATTTTGTCTTGCAGCCCGATGCGCTGGTATTGCTCAAAGGCAGGGTCAGCATACGAGAAGAGGAGGATCCCATGCTGCTCGTAGACGATGCCAAGCCATGGGAACCTGAAAAACAGCAAAATGCGGAGCAGGAACGGCCGCACTTGATCAACGGACGCGACCTGCCGTTGTACGGGGTACAAAGCGAGCCAAAGCCAGCGCAAACGCAAAAGGACAGTCAGCAAGAAACGCTTTGGCTAAAGGTAAAAACCTTTGACAACGATTTTATGATCACAGGGCTATTGGCCATGCTGCGGCGTTTCCCGGGTACAGTAGGTGTGAAGGTATATGCAGCGAAGGAAAAGCGCTTGGTTAAACTGCATGACACCGTCTCCATCGATCCGGAATTGATGGCAAAGCTGACCCTGCTCTTGGATGAGGGAAATGTAAAAATCACCAAAAAATAGACCGTTTGGTATGCTATAATAAAATCACGAAAATGGGGCTCGGGGGCGCTCCATTGGGCTTGAGCGGAAGGAGTATAAATCATGAAAAGAATTGGTGTACTTTCCAGCGGCGGCGATACGCCTGGCATGAATGCGGCGATCCGCGCTGTGGTAAAAGTGGCGGCTGAATATGGCATTGAAGTATTTGGCATCCGTCACGGATATAGGGGCTTGATTGAAGGAGATATGCGCGAGCTTACAACAGACGAGGTGCGCAACATTGCCCATAAAGGCGGTACGATTTTAAAAACTGCCCGCTGTAAGGAATTTATGGTAGAGGAAGGGCAGCGCCGCGCACTGTTGACTGCTCAGGCGTTTGATTTGGAAGGCATCATCGCCATCGGGGGCGACGGTACCATGCATGGCGCCGGTGCGCTCAGCAAGATGGGCATTCCCACCATTACACTGCCAGGTACAATAGACAACGACTTGGCATATACCGACTTTAGTATCGGCTTCGATACGGCGGTAAACGGCGTGCTCACAGAGCTGATCAAGGTACGCGATACCATGGTTTCGCATGACCGGATCGGCATTGTAGAGGTAATGGGCAACAAATGCGGAGACATTGCCTTGCACGCAGGCGTGGCAGGCTCGGCCGACTTTATCTTGCTGCCGGAAATGGAATTTGATATCGATGTAATTTGCGATCAGCTGATTAAAAATAACATTCGTAACCGCAAGACCAGTATGATCGTGCTGGCAGAGGGCGCGGGCAAGGGAGACAAGCTGGCTGGGTATATCCGGGAAAAGACCAAGCTGGAAGTGAAAAGCGTTGTATTGGGCTATACGCAGCGCGGCGGCAGCCCAACAGGGAAAGACCGCATCCTGGCTACGCGGCTAGGGGGGCAGGCTGTCTCCCTTTTGGCACAGGGCGTCAGCAACCGCGCCGTAGGCATCCATGATAACAAGGTGCAGAATATGGATATTTACGAAGCGTTGGATGCGGAAAAACAATTTGATTCGGAGCTTTATACGCTGGGGAAAATCATGGCGCGCTGAGTTGATGCAAGGGCGGAACGTTTTCGTTCCGCCCTTTTCTTATGGGCTGGGAAGTTTTTTCATGCCAGCTGCATATGGATGTGATAAAATACCAGCAGAATGATGCAATCAAAACAAAGGGAGTGTTTTGTATGGCTTGGTTTGGATGGGTCGTCGTGGCTCTGGTGTTTGTGCTCAGTTTTTTTGTTGGCAAAGGGCTTTCGCTAAAAAAAGCGGCGCTGGCGCCAAAAGCAAAGCCTGTAGCGGTAGACCCGCAGCTGGCAGCAGAGCATCTGGCAGGGGCTTTGCGCTGCAAGACCTATGGCCTCGTAACGGAAGACAGCGAAAACATCAAAGAATTCGAAAAGCTGCAAGCACATCTTAGGGCTTGTTTTCCGCATGTGTTCCAAACGGTGACGACAGAGGAAGTGAACCGGTGTAGCAGATTATACTGCTGGAAGGGGGACGGCGCCTCCCAAAAACCTCCGATTTTGTTGATGGCGCATCAGGATGTGGTGCCGATTGCAGAGGGAACAGAACAGGATTGGAAATATCCGCCTTTTGACGGCCGCATCGAGGAGGGCTGCGTCTGGGGACGTGGCGCCATCGATATGAAAAACGCCTTGGTGGCCATCTTTGAAGCGATGGAGGCACTCATCAAGGCGGGGTTTGTGCCGGATCGCGACGTATACATCTGCAACGGCCATGATGAAGAGCTGATGCTGGATAAGGGCTCGAAAGGCGTAGCGGCGCTATGCAAGGAAAAAGGACTGCATTTTGAATTTGTACTCGATGAAGGCAGCAGCTTTGTCGATGGTGAGCAGTTTGGACTGCCCGGCCAGCTTTGTGCGTGCATTGGCGTATATGAAAAGGGGTATTGCGATGTGCGCGTCACCTTGCACGATCAGGCCGGGCACAGCAGTAAGCCTGCGCATCCCACGGCGTTGTCCAGGATGGCAAAAATCATTGAAACGGTGGAAAGCCGTCCGTTCCCGGTACGCCCCACGCGCATTTTTTACGAAATGTACCGCGATGCGGCGCCGTACGGGGGCCTTTGGGGACGGATCAAGGCGGCCAACCCAAGCATATTCGGGCGGGGATTTGTCAACCAACAGCTGAAAAGTCTGCAAGGCAACGCGTCGCTGCGCACCACGGTGGCTGCAACACAGATTCAGGCAAGCGATACGCCCAATGTGCTGCCCCATACCGTATGGGCCAATTTCAACTGCCGGCTTAATCCAGGAGATACCCGGCAGGAGCTGGTAGAGTTTTTCCAGGAGATTGCAGGGCCGGATTGCGAAGTGACCTTGCCCACCTCCTTTGAGGCAAGCAAGATTGCCCGCACAAATTCACGGGCTTACCAGGCCATTTCCCAGGCTGTACGGCAGGTTTACGGAGAGATCCCCGTTGTTCCCTCTGTCTTTTTTGCCAGTACGGACAGCCAGTATTTCAACGACCTTGCTGACAATGTATATAAACACATGCCGTTTATCAGCAATTTGAAATATACGACAACGATGCACGCCACCAATGAGCGTATCGATGTAGAGAGCTTTGCACAGGGCATACAGTTTTACGCGCAGCTGCTGCAAAATGTATGCAGCCAAACCGGGCAGGCAGGCTAAGAGTGGAGGGCAAAAATCATGGAAAAGCAGATTCAGATTCCCGGCCAAGCAGAGATCGCAGCGCATTTGTCTGGGATGATTCCTTTTGAGACCATTGCATACCGCGATCAGTCGAAGACCAAAGGCGAACCTTTTTTTGCCTTGCATGCTTATTTGGAAAAGACCTATCCTTTGGTGCATGAAAACATGGAAAAACAAGTGATCGGCGATTATTCTCTTTTGTTTTGCTGGAAAGGGCGTAACAGAGAGAAAAGGCCGATTCTGTTGATGGCGCATCAGGATGTAGTGCCTGTGCCGTCTGAAACGTTGGATCAGTGGAAATATCCACCGTTTGAAGGCGTACTGGCAGAGGGTAAGGTTTGGGGACGCGGCTCTCTGGACTGTAAAAATATGCTCTGCTGCGAACTAGAAGCGGCGGAAGCGTTGCTAAAACAAGGCTATGTGCCGGAGCGAGATATTTACTTTGCTTTTGGCCATGATGAAGAAAGCGGTGGATTCAACGGAATGACGGCCGTTGCGGCCTATCTAAAGGAAAAGGGCGTCTTTCTGGAATTTGTCTTGGATGAGGGTTCAGGTTATGTAGAGGGGGAAAAGCGTCATTGCCCTGGCCATACGGTTGCTGAAATCGGCATTTTTGAAAAGGGATATGCAGATTTAAAGCTGACAGTGCAGTCTCCGGGCGGGCATGCGTCTAGACCAGGCCCGTCTACCGCATTGGGAATCTTGGCAAAAGCCATCAATGCGTTAGAGGAGAAGCAATTTCCACTATCTGTACCCGATCCGGTCAAATGGCATTATCAAGCGCTAATACCTTATCTTGAAGCGGGAGAGGAAAAAAATCAGGTAGAGCAGATGGAGGAAAACCCTGCTGCGTTTGCGCGATATCTGAGCCAGACACCCAAAGGCAATGCAATGGTACGGACGACCACAGCACCAACGATGGCAAATGCCAGCATTCGGCCCAACGTACTGCCGACACAGGCACAGGCAGTTGTAAATTTTAGGCTCAACCCAGATACCTCCTGCAAAGCATTGCTGGCGCACTGCCAAAAAGCAATTGGCAATCCCAAAGTGTCGTTGACACTGCTAAGAGGGGAAGAGCCTTCCAAAATCACATCGGTGGAGGGGAAAGCGTATAAGGCCCTATGCAATGTCATACAGCAGGTTCATCCCGGTTGCATCACAGCGCCGGTGCCTGTTTTGGGGGCAACGGACAGCCGCAAGTTTGAGGGGATCTGTGATGATATCTTTCGTTTTACGCCGCTGGACAATCAGGGCTTGGGCTATACGGTGCATGGCGTCAACGAAGCGATGCCCATCGAATCACTGGAAGAAGGGGTTCGTTTCTTTGTTGCGATGATTCAACAGATGTGTTAAAATTTCAACCTGTTTTTGCAAAGGTGAAGGAATTGTAAGAAAACGGAATTTTGTTGAAATTGATGTTCTTTTCATATACAATAAAAGAAATTCACTCCTGTGAATTAGGGAAATTATGGAGGAGAAGACCATGAGAGATTACATCATTGCAACGGATTCGGACTCCGAATTGTTGTTTGCGTATGCTCAAGAAATGCAAATTCCTGTGTTTGCTATGCCTGTGAGCCTGGATGGCAAGGACTACGATTTTGATTTGGATATTGAAGGAAAGTTTCCTACTTTTTTTGAGGACTTAAAGAACGGCGCAAAGGTTTCTACATCGGCCAAATCACCGTGGGAGATCAAGCAATGGTTTTTGCAGCTGTTGGAATCTGGCAAAGATATTTTATATATCAGCTTTTCCAACCAGCTGAGCGTGCACTTTAGCAACTGCCAGCAGGCGGTGGCGGAGATCAAAGAGGAAAAACCGGAAGCACGGATTGTGTTGGTGGATTCATTGACCATCTCTGCCGGGCAATCGTTGCTGATTCGCCGGGCCTTAAAGCTGCAACAGGACGGTAAGAGCCTGGATGAAGTGGCGGCGTATCTAGAGGAGAACAAGCTGCGCAGCTGCGTTTTGTTCACCGTAGACGATCTGAACTACTTAAAGCGGGGCGGCCGTTTGTCCGGAGGCGCTGCCTTTGTGGGGACGGTATTGGATCTAAAGCCCATCGTACATGTAACGGATGATGGCAAGCTGGTACCTACGGAAAAATGCAAGGGCCGTAAAAAAACTTGGCGTCGCATGGCGGAGCTTGCTGCGAATCGTTTTGATTATGGCGATCCTGATAACGAGATCATTATCTTGTATGCAGAGCTGGAGGATGGCAAAGCATTTGAGGAGATCTTAAAGCAGACCTGTGGCGACGTAAAGACAATGCTGTGGAAGGTGGGCCCGGTCATCGGTGGGCATGCAGGCCCTGGCGTGGTCGGAATGTCGTTTTTTGGCAGCCCCAGATAACAAAGGAAAAAGCCGGCACAAGGTGCCGGTTTTTTTATGGACATGCAGCGCAAGATTTACACCGGCCTGCCAAATATGGTATAAAAAGAACAGATATGGAAAGGAAAGCGGAAGATTGTATGTAGCGTTTTATCGAAGATACCGGCCCAGGCTTTTTTCAGAGGTTATTGGCCAGGAACCGATCATCCAAACCTTGAAGAACCAGGTAGCTTCGGGCCATGTTTCCCATGCCTATCTATTTTGTGGCTCCAGGGGGACAGGGAAGACCAGCACGGCTAAGATTTTGGCTAGGGCCATCAACTGCCAATCGCCGATAGAAGGAGAGCCCTGCGGCCAGTGCCCAGTATGCCGCATGTCGGAAGAGGAGCTTGCGGTAGATATTTTGGAGATCGATGCGGCCAGCAACAATGGTGTGGATGAGATTCGCGATCTTAGGGAAAAGGTGCGGTATGCGCCGGCTGTTGGGAAATATAAGGTTTATATCATAGACGAGGTGCACATGCTGAGTACAGGAGCGTTTAACGCGCTGCTGAAAACGTTGGAGGAGCCTCCGGCCCATGCGGTATTTATCTTGGCCACAACCGAGACGCATAAGCTGCCCGCTACGATTCTATCCAGATGCCAACGCTTTGATTTTAAGCGGCTGCCGGAGTCGCTACTTGTACAGCAAATGGAAAAGGTGCTGTCGGAGGAAGGCATACAGGCGGATCGTCAGGCGTTGGCGCTTATTGCAAGCCAAGCGCAAGGCGGTATGAGGGATGCGTTGAGCCTGCTGGACCAGTGCGCAGGCATGTCCGGAGGAGAAATCACCCTGGAAAAAGCGCAGCAAGTCTTAGGCGCAGCGGGCAGTGATCAGGTAGAACGTATGGCACAAAGCATTGCGGATCGTCAGGTAAGGCAGACGCTTGCGCAGCTGCAACAAATTTACGATAATGGAGCGGATCTTTCGGTATTTGTACGGGAAATGATCGACTATTATCGGGAGCGCATGATAGAATGTGCAGAGCAGGCAGAAGGGCAGTGGGCGATGGAAGCGATGCTGTTGCTGGCGCAGGCAGAGACGGATATGAAGCTGTCTCCTCGGCCTAAAACACAGCTGGAGGCTGCGCTGGTAAAGCTTTGCGTGCCTAAAATGAGCCAAGGCGAGGTGCAGCTGTTAAAGCGCATTGAGGCCCTGGAAAAAGCGGTGCAGCATGGACAGCAGATGCCAGCGATCCGTCGGTCATCGCCTATGGTAGAAACAATGCAGGCCGAAGAGCAGGCCCCACCTTGGGAAGAAGTGCCACCTCCGGAAGAGGATCTGCCGCCTTGGGAACAACTGGCGCCGCCCTCCCTGCCAAAAGAGCCGGCCCCCAAAAAACAAAAGGAAACACCGGAAAAATCTGCCCCAGCGCCATCGCGGGTAGAGGATTTGTTGGATACGATTTTTGCCATCTTTTCCAAAAGACAGCCGGGAGCTGCTTACTTTTTAAAGCGCGCTGAAAAGGCATGGGAAGATGGTTCGCAGCTCTGGCTGCAATTTGATCCCATCAATGAAAATCTGGTGCAGGCGCTCCGCCAATTTCAGCAGGATCTGGAACAGTCGGCAGAGCAGGCACTGGGACACAAAGTAGAAATACAATTCAAACTCAACACCCCAGAACAAGAAACCAAGCCGGATATACAGGATGTATTGAAAAAAGCACAACAAGCATTTGGCTTGGAAATTGAAATAGAAGAATAGAAAAGAGGAAAACAAAATGGCAAGAGGCGGAATGGGCAATATACAGCAGCTGATGCAGCAAGCACAGCGTATGCAGCAGCAAATGGCGCAAAAGCAGGCCGAGCTCGCAGAAAAAACTGTGACGGCGCAGAGTGGTGGCGGTATGGTAACGGCGACGGTAAACGGTGCGCATGAACTGTTGGAGCTTTCCATCGATCCGGATGTGATCGATCCGGAGGATAAAGAAATGCTGGAAGATATGGTCGTGGCTGCGGTAAACCAGGCCATGCAGCAGGCAGAGGAGATGGCGCAGCAGGAGCTGGGTAAGCTGACAGGCGGTATGAATATCCCAGGGCTGCGTTAACATGAGCTACGTTATAGAATCACTATCGCTGCTGACAGAACAGCTGGCAAAGCTGCCCGGTATCGGCGGAAAGACCGCTCAGCGGCTGGCCTATCATATCCTGACCATGCCAAAGGCCAAAGCAAAGGAGCTAGCGGCCAGCATTTTGACTGCAACGGAGCATGCCAGGTTTTGCAGTGTATGCGGCAACCTAACCGATCAGGATCCATGCAGCATTTGCACAGATGCCACAAGGGACGGCTCGGTGCTTTGTGTCGTGCGGGATGCCAGGGATGTCATGGCCATGGAGCGTGGACGTGTATTTCGTGGCAAATACCATGTGTTGGGTGGCGCGCTTTCGCCCATGGATGGTATTGGCCCGGATCAGCTGCGCATCAAAGAGCTGTTGGCGCGCTTAGAAGGTGTAGACGAAGTGGTGATCGCCACCAATCCGGATGTAGAGGGGGAGGCAACGGCTGTATATCTGTGGCGTTTGCTAAGCCCTATGGGGATTCGGGTTTCCAGGATCGCACATGGCGTTCCGGTAGGCGGAGACTTGGAATACACCGACGATGTGACTTTGCAGAAGGCCATGGAGGGCCGGCGAATCATGGAATAAAAAAGCCCTGCTTTGTCAGGGCTTTCTCTTCTATAAAGGATGAGCGGCAAACTCTGCAAATGACTGATAGATAAGCTGATACCCTCTTTCATTGGGGTGGATGCCGTCTTGGCACAAAAGCTGTTGATAACAGCGCTTATCCAGAAAGGCAGAGCGAATATCCACCAAGGGGCAGTGGGTTTGATAGGAAAGCTTCAATACACTTTCGGAATACAGTTCCTGATATCGGTAAATCATCTGTATATCGCCCAGCCAGGATAGGATAGGCGCACGGTCTAGGCGGCCCTTTTCAGTAAACCATGCAAAATACCGCTCAGCATCGATGGGAGGCAGCGTAATGAGTATGGGGAGGACATCCCGGGCCCGTAAGTCCTCGATCATCTGCTGAAAGACAGCTGTAAACTTACATAGCGGGGTATGCGGATGGTGCTCCTGTTTGGGAGCCAAGGCCACCTCCTGCCAGCCGTGATCGCAGTCGTTGCCGCCATATTCCAGCAAAGCTATGCTGTGGGGGCGTAGTTTTTGTAGATTGGCCTGCAAGATACGATATCCTTTTTCAATGGTAGAGCCAAACTTAGCATGGTTTAGCACATGAAAGGGGTACTGTTGTTGAAACTTTTCCATCCATTGAGGGGCAGTAAATCGATAACGCTGTGTTTTTGGATCCAACAGCGTGGCTTTCATAATAGAAGTACCAAAGATATGCACATCAGTCATAGAACAAGCCCTCTCTGCCTTATATTTAGTTTATAAAACTATATTATCTTATATAAATAAACATTTCAAGCAATGAATGTATAAATATTGTGAAGCTTTTTCTACCATGTTATACTATTGCCAAAAGGAGGACGGATTTATGCAGTCAGAACATAACCTTGGGTTTACAGACATTGCGCAATATCATTGACT
>UREB01000032.1 GCA_900546685.1 uncultured Eubacteriales bacterium
CTTACGATCTAAATTAAACTGCGGCGTGGCCTCCTTTGAGGAAAAGGGCAGCGCCCTATTTGCACATCTCACAGACGGCAGCTTATTGCCCTGCGATCTGGTGCTTTTGTCCACCGGCGTACGCCCGGATACCGCCCTGGCGAAAAAGGCAGGGCTGGAGACCAACGAAAAAGGCGCCATCCTTGTCAATGACGAGCTGCGCACCAGCGCGGAGGATATCTACGCCGTGGGCGACGCCATCGCCATCCGCGATGCCGTCACAGACCTGCCCGGCTATGTGCCGCTGGCCGGGCCTGCCAATAAGCAAGGCCGCTTGGCCGCAGACAACCTCTGCGGGGCGCACAAGCGTTACCGCGGCACGCAGGGCTCCGCCGTGCTCAAGCTGTTTGATCTTACCATTGCCACCACCGGCCTCAACGAACGCGCCGCCGGGGCCGCCGGCCTGCCATTTGATGCCGTACACCTCTACACGCCCAGCCATGCCAGCTATTACCCCGGCAGCACCGGCCTTTCGCTCAAGGTGCTGTTCCATACCGAAACGGGGCGCATTCTGGGCGCGCAGCTCGTCGGCTTTGAAGGGGTGGATAAGCGCTGCGACGTGTTGGCTGCCGCCATCCGCCATGGCTTGACCGCCTACGACCTGGCAGAGCTGGAGCTCTGCTATGCCCCGCCCTATTCCTCTGCCAAGGACCCGGTGAACCTAGCCGGCTTTGCCATCGAGAATCTTTTGGACGGCAAGGTAAAGCAGGCGCACTGGCAAACAGCCTTCCCCCTGCCGGAAAACGCGCAGCTTTTGGATGTGCGTACCCAGGAGGAATATGAGGAAGGGCATATCCCCGGCGCCCTGCACATTCCGCTGGATGCGCTGCGCAGCCGCCTGGATGAGCTGGACCGTACCCGCCCCCTTTACGTCCATTGCCAAAGCGGGCTCCGGAGCTATGTGGCCTGCCGCATCCTGAGCCAGCACCGGTTTCACTGCCTCAACCTTTCCGGCGGCTACCGCCTGTATGCCCTGCTCAACGGCGAGCAGGCGGACGACGCCCCCATCCATGCCTGCGGCGTAAAGATCCCCTCTTGATAAGGAGCAAGCACCATGGAATTTTGCCACGCCCCGGGCCGCCTCTATGCGGAAGATGCAAACGGCGTGCTCCTGGCTGAAATCACGTTTCCTACTGCCGGCGATGGCGTCGCCGACCTCAACCATACCTTTGTACACCCCAGCCTGCAAGGGCAGGGGGTAGCAGATAGGCTGGTGCGCGCTGCGGCCGAGCAGCTGCGCCTTGAAGGCCGAAAGGCCCGCGTTTCCTGCTCTTACGCCACTCACTGGTTCCAGCGCCATCCGCAATACCGCGATGTGCTCTTCTAAGGCATGCCGCAAAAAAAGCAGCCTCAGGGCTGCTTTTTTCATACAGAGCCAAATTTTCTCTTCAGCGCCCGCTCCGTCAGCGGCACCGTCCCCAGCGTCAGCGCCGCCTGGGCCAATACAAAATAGAGCACAGCGGTTTCTATCCATTGGTACAGCAGCACGCACAATACCGCCGACACGCCCAGCATCGCTGCGCCTGCGATGATCCATAGCCGCCCCGCTGTTCTCTGTGCAAACGCCCAGGCCTGCTCGCTTTGCATCGAGCGCCTTGTCCGATATCCAATCCATTGGCTGGGGCCGGTCTGCATGCGGCGCATCATCATGCCCAGCAGCATCACCATCAGCGGGATGCAAAGCGCCAAGGCCGCCGAAAACGCTTTCATGTTTTCTTTCCTCCGTTTTGCTTTGCGTCTGTTATACACCCTTTGTGCGACGCGCGCAAGCCCGCTGCTGCGCCTTAAGGGCCTGCTGCTTTGCCTTTGCCTCGTCCTCCCAGCGTTTTTTGCGCTGTTCCTTTTTCACCAGCTGCCGGTAATATACAGCGCCTACCAGCCCCAGCGCCACCGAGCCCACAAAGATCCACACCGCCATTTTATACCGCCCGCTGCCCAGCGCCGCGCCGCCGGAGGTGCTCATCAGCGCGCTGGGGATGCGCGCAACGGTTGAAATCGCCAAAAATGCCGGCAGCTTCATTTCCGTCAGCCCCACAAAATACGTAAGCACATCCTTGGGTACGCCGGGAATCCAAAACAATAGGAATACCAGCACATGCAGCCGCCTGTTGTTCTGTAAAAATTTGAGCTGGCGGATCTTTTCCAGCGGCACAAACACCTCCACCAGCTTTATGCCCAGCTTTTTGGTGAATAGAAAGATGATGGTGCTGCCCAGCGCCGCGCCGATTAGACACAGGCCCAGCCCCTGCCATACGCCAAAGGCAACCCCCGCCCCGATTTCGATGGGCTCTCCGGGCAGCACTGCCACCACAACCTGGAAGCACATCAGCCCGATCAGGCACAGCGGTGCCCATGGGCCGCAGCCGTCGATCCACGCGCGAAACGCCTCCGGCTGCCGGGCCAGGCGCAGCAGCTGCCGCCCCACTGTCAGCGATAAAAATACGGCGGCGCCTATCGCCAGCAATATCCCCGCCGCAGCCAGCACTTTTTTTCTGTTCGTGGTCTGTTTCCTCCTTTCTCATCCCTCTTTGCCCCGATTGCACGGCCTGTTTTCCCGTTTATTTTTTCACAAGCGCACAAGCGTGTTCCTTCGTTAAAAAAAGTTTGGTAAACACTCAATTTTTTCTTGACTTTCCGCCCATTTCGGGCTTACGCTAGTACTATCAATTTTCGCTAAATTCGTTCTTTTTATCCGAGATTTTTTTTAAGTGCCTGTGCGTGGCCAAGGATGGATGTATTTTATTTTTTTGACCCGAAACGGTTGTGTCCGTTTTTATAATTTTTTTCATGGGAGGGTCTTAGCTTGCAACAGTCCAACAGTCTTGACCAAAGACAAACACAGCGTAGAGGGGTCTTTATCGGGTTTGCCTCTCTCATCTTTATGTACTGGGCCGCCATGGGGCCTATGGGCTACAACACCTTGCTTTTGCAAAGCGGTGGGTTTTCCAGCGCCGAAGTAGGGTCAATTTTGGCAGCTTATGCTGCCGTCGGTATCGTGGCGCCGCCGATCTGGGGGTATATTGCGGATCGCATTGGCTCTGCCTCCAAAACTTTTATCCTTATTATTGGTATCCAGGCCGTAGTCGTTGCCAGTCTTCCGCTGTTCGGCGGTATTAAGGTTGGCGGGTTCGTGCTGCTGGCCGCGGCCATGCCGCTGTCCAACTTTGTACGCACCTGTTCTCAAAATCTATTGGATGCCTGGACCATGCAAAACACTACACGCACCGGCATTTCATTCGGCTCGGTACGTTTGTTTGGCTCTCTGGGGTGGACGGTCAGCTGCGTAGGCATGTCCATCTTAGCGAGTATGACAAATGCCTCCATCGCCTTTTACCTGGGCGGTATTTTCAGTGTGATCGTCTGCGCTATGGCTTTGCGCCTCAATCGAAAGTATCCCTCCCAGCATACTACGGATATTGTCGAGAAAGTCGTAAAGACTGCTAAAAAAATCAATCCTTTCCGCCTGTTCAAAAATTATTATTTTGTTGTATTGCTGGTTTATGTCTTGCTTAGCCAAATGATGTTCAACTGCACTGCCTTTTTACCTTATCTGCTAGAGCATCTGAATATTGATGCAAACTTTACCGGCACGCTGATGGGACTCCGCAGCTTAACGGAAGTTCCGTTCCTATTGATGGGCGGCCTCCTGCTGCGCCGTTTTCCCCTTCCAAAGCTTTTGGCTGGCGTCAGCATCCTATTGACCATTGAACAGCTTTGCTACAATTTCGTCAGCACTCCTATCGCTATTGTCCTCATTGTCTTGATCGGCGGCCTGGGTTCCGGCTTGTACTTCAGTACAACCATCGAATACGCCTTCCGCCTGGCGCCCCCGGAGCTGGCTTCCTCTGCCCAAACCTTTTTAGGTATGGCTACCGCTATGGGCATGGTGTGCAGCTCGCTGTTAGGCGGCTTTATGGTGGATACCTTTGGCGTTCTCAGTTTCTATACCACCGCTGGCATTATCATTTTCGGCGGATTCATTTTCTTTGTGCTCTCTTTCCCCTTTGCCACCAAAGTCCTAAAAAAACCCATTCCCGAAGATCTTTTGCGCAAGGGCTGATCCCCTTGCTCGGGCGCGGCACCTGCCGCGCTCTTTTTTTATCAAAAATTTTCTTGTCGATTTTTGAAACTTTTTGCCAGCTTGTCCGTCTAATAAGTACAACATCGGGCAGGCCGGGTACGGCCGCCCTTGCCATCATTCAGGAAAGAAGGGATCCCTATGCAAAGACGCGGTACGCCGTATAAGCGCAGGACCAATCGAGATAAAATACGAAAAAAACGCCGCCGCATCGCCATTATAAGTACGCTGGCCGCCGCGCTGGCTGTTTTTGGCGTACTGAGGAGTTTGGGCGGGCCCGCCGCGCCCAACGAGCCGGTGGCGCTGGCCACCGTTTCCCCTACCCAAACGCCTACCGCCGCCCCTACCCAAACGCCTTCCGCCGCCCCTACCCAAACGCCCTCTGCTCCTCCCAAGTCCACCGCCGCCTCCGGCACCGGGCAAGAGGATTTTTCCGACGCCGTCTTTATCGGAGACAGCCGCACCGTCGGCCTTCAGCAAAACGGTGGCCTGGCAAACGCCAAATTTTTCTGCGGCACGGGCTTAAATGTGGAAACCGCGATGACAAAGCCGGTCGTCACGCTGGCAGGCGGAAGCAAGGGAACCGTCGTGGATGCGCTGCGCCAAACGCCTTGTCGGCGCGTGTATGTGATGTTTGGCGTCAATGAGCTCGGGTGGCCGTCGGCCGGCAGCTTTAAGAAAAAATATGTAGAGCTGATCCAGGCCCTTCGCCAGGCTCAGCCGGAGGCGGAGATCTATGTACAATCCATCCTGCCAATTTCAAAGGAGAAATCCGATAGCAGCAAGATGTACAAGCAATCCAAGATCAACGACTTTAACCAGGCGCTCTTGCAAATGGCCTCTGAAGAAGGCGTGCGCTACTTAAACGTCGCCTCCGTTGTTACCGGCAGCGACGGCTACCTACCCAAGGAAGCTGCCACCGACGGCGTGCACCTTACCAAATCCTACTGTAAAAAATGGGTGGATTATCTGAAAACCCATTCGAAATAACCCATGAAAAGGAGATTTCCCCCGATGAAAAGAAACATTGTTCTGTGCCTATCCCTTGCGCTTTGCCTCTTGGCGGCCGGCTGCGGCGGCCAGTCCGCCCCTACGGCCGACGCCGTGGAGCTGGCAGACCGCCTGTCCACCCAGATCCAATTTGAGGATACCCTCTCCCCGCTGGAAGGAGATATGCTCTATACCCTGTACGGCATCGACCAAAAGGATGTGCAGCAGGGCGCAGCCTATGTAAGCACCGGCGCTACGGCAGAGGAGATCGCCGTCTTTTCCTGCACGGATGACAGCGCGGCCCAGCGGGTAGAGAGCGCCTTAAAACAGCGCGTAGACAGCCAAAAGCAATCGTATGTGGATTATGTGCCCAAGGAAATGACAAAGCTCAACGACGCTGTGCTCATTCGCCGGGGCAATTTGGTGGCGCTCTGCATTTCCAACGATAACGCCACCGCCAAGCAGCTGATCCAAGGATAACGGCCCATGGTCTTTGCCAGCGTTCCCTTTCTCTTTGTCTTTCTGCCGGCAGTGCTGGCCGCTTACTTTCTCTGCCCGCGCCGTTGGCACAACGCCGTGCTGCTGGTCTTTAGCCTGTTCTTTTATGCCTGGGGAGAGCCCGTATACATCCTCCTGATGCTGAGCTCCATCACCGTCTCCTTCCTGGCCGGGCGGGCGCTGGGCCGCGCCCATACACCTGCCCGGCGGCGTGCCGTGCTCTCTGCCTCGGTGGCCTATCATCTGCTAACGCTGGGTTTTTTCAAGTATGCGGACTTTCTCATCGGCACGGTCAACAGCCTGTTCGGGCTTTCGCTGCCGCTGCTCTCTTTGCCGCTGCCCATCGGCATTTCGTTTTATACGTTTCAAACGCTCAGCTATATTGTCGATGTATACCGCGGCGTATGCGCCCCGCAGCGCCGGTGGGATTGGCTGGCCATGTATGTCTCGCTGTTTCCGCAGCTCATCGCCGGCCCCATCGTGCGCTACCAAACCGTGGAGCAGCAGATTGCCCACCGCACCGTATCCCGGGCCCAATGCGCCGAAGGGGTGCGGCGCTTTACGGCAGGCCTGGTAAAAAAAGTGCTCTTGGCCAACAACATCGGCTTGGTCTTTACCCAAATTTTGGGCAATGGGGCGCTGCCGCAGAGCGTGCTGGCGGCCTGGGTGGCTGTGGCGGCGTATACGTTTCAGATCTACTTTGATTTTGCGGGCTATTCCGATATGGCCATCGGCCTTGGCAAGCTGTTTGGGTTTACCTTTGAGGAAAACTTCAACCTGCCGTATCTATCGCGCAGCATCACGGAGTTTTGGCGCAGATGGCATATTTCGCTCGGCACCTGGTTTCGCGATTATGTCTACATCCCGCTGGGCGGCAACCGCTGCGGCTGGGGCCGCCAGCTTTTCAACATCGCCGTGGTATGGCTGCTCACCGGCCTGTGGCATGGCGCCAGCTGGAATTTCGTGTTGTGGGGCGCGTACTACGCCGTGCTGCTGATGGTGGAAAAGCTAGGCCTTCTGCGCGTGCTGGCCCGCCTACCCCGCATGCTCCAGCATGCGTATGCGCTGTTTTTCATCGTGGTGGGCTGGGCGCTGTTTGCCTGTACCGAGCCTGGGCAGCTGTCCGGGGTATTTGGCGCTCTGTTCGGGCTGTCCGGTGTGCCGCTGTACGATGCCTCTTCGCTTTTCTTGCTCAAAAACAATGTGCTGTTGTGGCTGCTTTTGGTCTTTGCCAGCACCGCGTCGTTTGCAAGGCTGCATACGCATCTACTATCCCGGCACTGGTATGCGGAGGTACTCTGTCCGCTGGGGCTGGCAGCCGCGCTTTTGGCCTGCACAGCGTTTATCGTCAGCGGCTCATTCAACCCCTTTTTGTATTTTCGGTTTTAAGGAGGTGCGCTCTTGCGTCAAGATACAATCACCCTTGCCATCTTCGGTGGCTTTCTGGCGGTGTTTTCGCTGGGCATGCTGCTGCTGCCCGGGCGCACCTTCAGCCAAATGGAAAATCGGCCGCTATCTTCCCCGCCCCGTTTCACGCTTTCCTCTGTGATGGATGGCAGCTTTGCCAAAGAAAGCGAACGCTATCTTTCCGACCAGGCGGTGGCCAAGGATGCGCTTGTCATCTTAAAAAATGATCTCTCCTTTGCCATGGGCCAGCGCCAGCTGGGCGAGGTATACGTGTCCGCAGAGGGGGCATACCTTTCCCGCTACCAGGAAAACCGTGCGCAGATCGACCGCAACCTGGCGCAGATCAACCGATTTGCCGCGTCTGTGCCCGAGCGCTTGCCAATCTCCCTGCTGCTTGTGCCCAATGCCGTAGGCGTGTACCCCGAAAACACCCCTGCGCTGTCCGATTGCGGCAGCCAGGCCGATACCCTGGCCTATGTAAAGCAACGGCTTTCCGGCCGCGTGCAGCTCCTTTCTCCGTATGAAAAGCTGGCCGCCCATAAGGAGGAAGCGCTGTACTATCAAACCGACCATCACTGGACCATGCGCGGCGCTTATTACGGCTATGCTGCGCTGATGGAGGGGCTGGGCCGCGAGCCGTTGCCGCTTTCCGCCTTTGGCACTTCGATCTTGGCGGATGAATTTCAGGGCAGCCTGTATTCCAAAGCGCCGGTCAGCTTTGCCGCGCACGACGAAATGCCCTATTACCAGACCCCCGGCCTCCGCGTGCAGCTGACCTATGACGACGGCACAAAAACGGATACGTTTTTACACCCCGACGCGCTTTTGCAAAAGGACAAATACACCGTGTTTACCGGCGGCAACCAGCCGTCGCTACAGGTATCCTCCAACGCAGCCGGTACAGAGCGCGTGCTTGTGCTCAAGGACAGCTATGCCAACTGCCTTTTGCCCTACCTAGCCACCGCCTTCCCCGAAATGTCCGTGTTGGATCTTCGGTATTTTCGCGGCGATCTGGCCGCCTATATCCAAGAACACAGTATTACACGCATCTTGCTATGCTATAATATAGACTTCCTGAATACCGACAACCATTTTATTTACCTGAATCAATAAAAACCGGCCCATCGGAGCAAAAGGTGTGTGGATGCGTGTGAAACCGACGATGGAGGAAACAGTGGCACAGGAGATCCTTGCCCATTACCAAAGCTATTACCGGCTGTCTTACAGCTATTTGAAAAATAAAGAGGACGCCATGGACGCCGTGCAGGAAAGCGCGTATAAGGCCATGGTAAAATGCGGACATTTGAAAAACCCGGACGCTGTTTCGTCCTGGGTATACCGCATCGTGGTCAATACTTCGCTAGAGCTCTTGCGCCGCAGGGCCAAGCGCCATCTAGTCCTCTCCGAGCAGGCGGCAGATCTGTCCCGCGCACAGCCGGATGAACCGCCGGCCAAGGTGGACCTTTCCGCCGCGCTTTCCCTGCTGGATGAAAAGGAGCACGCCATCATTGTGCTGCGCTTTTATGAAAGCAAAAAGATTTCAGAGATTGCACAGATTCTGGGGGAAAATGAGAATACCGTAAAAAGCAGAATGTACCGCGCCTTCAAAAAAATGAAGCTGGAATTGGAACAGGAAGGCGCGCTGCCGCCGTTTGAGATTGGAGGCTGAATAAATCATGACTGTCTCTGACTTTGTCAAAACCAAAACCGAATATGAGGCCATTCCCGTGCCGGAAGAATTGAACGGCCGCCTTACAGAGACGCTGGCCCGCGGGCAGCGTGAAGCGCGTAGGCGGCGGCGCCTGCATCATCTGCTCAGCGCCGCCTCCGCGGCCGCTGTGCTGTGCCTGTTTGCCGCCGTCAACCTCAGCGCTCCGTTTGCCAAGGCCATGCAGAGCCTGCCGGTGGTGGGCCCGGTGTTTCGCGTCATTACATTCCGCCAGTACACCGACGACAGCGGCAATTACGGCGCTGAAATTGCCGTGCCGCAAATCGAGGACAGCGACCCTTCTACCCCGCTGGATGACAGCCTGGCACAGATGAACCAAGCGCTGTCCGGTTATGCGGACAGCATCATCGCCCAATACGAAGCGGATCTTGCCGCCGGCGGCGATCTAGGGCATGAATATGTCTACTCGGATTTTCAGGTGCTCCGCGATTCTAACCGTTTGCTGTCCGTTTGTATCCGTACTGATATCGTCATGGCCAGCACCAATTCCTTTGTAAAAATCTACCATCTGGATAAAACTGCCGGGCAGTTGATAGAGCTTTCCGATCTGTTCCGGCCGGATAGCAGCTACGTAGAGCGGCTCAGCGGCCTGGTAAAGCAGCAAATGCGCAGCCGCAAGGCCAAAGACCCGTCGCAAAGCTACTTTATCGATCAGGACAACGGGCTGGATTTTACCTCCATCCGTCCGGACCAGAGCTTTTACATCAACGCAGACGGCGCGCTGGTGCTCGTGTTTGATAAATACGAGGCGGCGCCGGGCTATATGGGCGTGGTGGAGTTCACCATTCCCCTTTCCGAAATTCAAGACCTGGCAGCAGATCATTCCCCGCTTTTGGCGCCGTAACGCCTAGCCTTTCCCAGGAGGTGCTTTGATGCGCAGAAAAGATAGAGAGCTTACAGAACAGGCCGAGATCCTGCGCCTGCTCGCCCGCTGTGATACGGTACGGCTCGGCCTTTGGGACGGCACGCGCCCCTACGTTGTGCCGGTGTCCTTCGGGCTGGCGTCGGACGCTTTGCAGCCCCTCTTGTATTTTCACTGTGCCAAGCAAGGATACAAGCTGGATTGCCTTCTGCAAAGCCGCACTGTCTGTATCGAGGCGGATATTTCCTACAAGGTAGAGCCGTGGCGCATGGGCATCACGGCGCGCTATGAAAGCGTCGTCGGCTTTGGCACGGTTGTTGAAACGTCGGGGAAAGAAAAAGAGTTTGGCCTTCGCACCATTTTGGCGCACTACGGCTTTGCCTCGCATCCCCTGGCCCAATGCAGGGGGCTTTCCCATGCGAACGTGTACAAGGTCATCCTCCATCAGCTGACAGGCAAACGCAATCTGCCGGAAGAATCCTAGCATGCTGCCAAGAAAAAAAGGACGGGGCCCGTCCTTTTTTTCTTGGCTCTTTTGTCTATTCTGCGCCATAAAATGCCGCCAGCGCTGCCGATAGCGCTTCTGGCGCCTCGCGGTTTGCTTCGTGCCCCGCCCCGTCGATGGTTTGCATCGCAGCGTTTGATAGACCCTCTTGCAGCTGCCGGGCTGCTTTTCTGTTCGCCCGGTCCTTTTCGCCGCAAAGCACCAGCGTACGGCAGCGTACACGGGGCAGCAGCGCCGGAATCTCCAGCGTTGCCATCGACAACGAAAGGCCCCGCATCTGCCGTTTGGTCAGCCCCAGGCTTTCAAATGCTGTACGGGGCGTTATCGCAAACAATAGGTCTTGCAGCTTTAGCAGCCGTTTGGGCATCGTGTACGGCGTGCCGATCAGCACCAGCGACGCTACCCGCTCCGGCCGGTGCGCAGCATACGCCAGCGCCAGAACGCCGCCCAGCGAAAGCCCACAGAGGTGCAGTGGCGCTTTTTCAGCATCACAAACGGCAAATAGGGCGCCCCGCAGCGCTAGATAATCCGCCCTGCCCGCCAACATGGCGCCAAGATCCGGGATCACGGCGTCAACGCCCGTCAGCCGCTCGGCCACCGCCCGCCAGCTATCCGGCCCCTGCCCCAGGCCGTGTAAAAACAGAATCCTTTTCTTTGCGTTCAACAGTTCACCCCTTAAAAAACATATACAGCGCGCCGTATAGGTTAAACAGCACGGCAAATGCGCCCAGCAGCAGTTCCCACCGCTTGGGCATTTTGCGTCCGAAGCGCATAAAATACCACAGCACGTACGGCAGCAGGTCCACCGTGTAACGCGCGCCAAACTGCCAGCCGCCAAAGGTCTTATGCACCATCAGCAGCACCAGATTGAAGCCCAGCGCCGCCGTAATCAACCACTTTTCCCCCGTCATGCGCTTTTTGGCAATATCCTGCGCCAGGTAGACAAACCACACGAGAAAGATGGGGTTGGCGATGTAAAACATAAATCCGTCGAACAGCGGAAACGACAACGTACCGTCGGCCTGCACCGTTACAGGGCGCAGCAGGATATTGTAGGCGTTCTGCCATAGATATTTTCCGCCAAACTGCTCGCTGCCCTCGGCGGAAAACTCCGGCAGATAATTGTGCCCAAATTCCAAGGGATTGCCAAACCGCGCGTAATTATACCAGGCATAGCATAGCCCGATGGCAAGGGGAAGGATCAAATATTTTGCCTGGCGCAGCGCCGCTTTGTGCCAAGCAATGCCCGCCTCCTGCTTGTCCTGCATGCAAAAATACACAAACGCCGCCCCCAAAAGGCACAGCGAAAACGGGCGGCAGCCCACTGCCAGCGCAATCAACGCCAAGCACAGCGTCTTTTTCCTGCACAGCATGGCCCACACCGCACCAAAACACAGCGCCAGATTCAGCCCCTGCGCCAAAAACCAAACCCCGCCCGTGGTAGACATCCACAACATGTTGCTACCCATCACAAAAAACACGGCCCAAAACATCGAAACCGTGTCCTTCGCGCCCATCTTACGGAAGCATTCGTAGGCGCATACCACAGCCGATAGCGCAAACACCATGACCACAACGTTGTTTGGCGTATCCGCGCCCCAGATATAGGTCAGCGGTAGCATCACCACCGATGGCAAAGGCGGAAAGGAAACGTAATACTGCCCGTTGTACACTGCCAATTCCAGCCAGCTGTAATTTTGCGACAGCGCCGTCCGCCCTTCCCGCCAGGCCAGCGCCTGGAGGGTATAGCTGTCCCAATCGTTATGACGGAACAGCGTGCCGCCGCAAAGGTCATGCAGCATCACATAGCCCATGATGAGCACGCACAAGGTGCCGATGAGCAGCCAATCGATACGCCCTATCCAATTTTTCAGCCTTGTCCCATTCTTCATACAACGATTGTAACACATTTCCGGCCGCCTACAAACCATCGGCAGCCATTCCCTAAAAAGCTCATTGTTTCGCCGTATTTTGCGTCTGTGCCCATTTGCCAAGCCCCAGCGGCTTTTTCCACCATCCGCCAAAATACCGCACCAGCAGCAGGATGCAGCGCGTCACATTGTCCGCCACCATACACAGCCATACCTGCGGCAGGCCCAGGTGCAGGAATTGCACCACCACAAACGTGCACACGATGCGCACGCCCCACATCGTGGCCAGCGAGATGGCAAACGGCACCTTCACATCGCCCACGCCGTTGAATACGCCCTCCATGATGATGGCCGCCGCAAAAAACGGCTCGGAATAC
>UREB01000033.1 GCA_900546685.1 uncultured Eubacteriales bacterium
TGGCGTATCCGTTAACAGTTTGCGCGCATACATATCCGTCGCGCGAAAGCATCTGAAGCAAAATCAACAGTTTCAAAGGGAGATTGCATGAGTCGTCCGCAAAAAACAATGGGGCTGTGTGTCTGTTCGTTCCTTATCGTATATATGCTTTTTCACCAGTTATTTTACCTGGGATATGTCCCCAGTGCATCCATGGAACCTACGATTCGGCAGGGAAGCTACATCTTCGGAACGCGGCTGATACGCTCATTGGCGCCTGGCGACATCATCATTTTTCGCCATGGACGGCAAACGCTTACAAAGCGCATTGCTTATGGTCCGGGCGATACGCTCCCCAGCGGCGCCACGGTGCCAGACGATGTCTACTATGTCCTGGGGGATAACCGTACAGTGTCCGTTGATTCCCGGTCATGGAACGATCCGTTTATCCCACGCAATGCCATCATCGCCAAATACATATTTTGAGGTCCCTTTCCAGGGGACCTCATTTTTTGAAAGGGGATTCCCATGAACGAAAAAAACAAAAAGAGAATTGTTTATAGTACCCTATTTTTTCTGCTTATTTTGTTCTTGCTGCTTTTATTGGTACGCTGTCATCCATCTGGATCAGACGTCAGCGTTCTTCCTCAAAACGGAGCGCTTGTCTCAGACACCGTCAGCCAGGAAGAATTGCAGCAGATGATGGACGATTCTATGATTGCTATTTCCATCAACGCGACGCCTGTATTTGCCGATGCAAACAGTCAGGGCAATCTACAAATTGAAAATCTTGCAATCAACAAACGGCTGTTACGCGTAGAGATTTATTTGAACAGCGATGTGGATGCAGGCGATCTTTCGTCGCCAATTTATCAGACCAAGGGTTACCTACGCCCTGACTCGCATATCCAAAACGACACGCTTGACGCTAAACTACCGGCTGGCTCTTATCCATGTACCGCTTTTTTTCGGTCTTATGCGTTGGACGAACCGCATGAATATATGGGCTCTGCCAGTGCCGGTATCACCATTACCATAGAAAAATAGAGGGATTTTTCATGCACAAAAAATGGTTTCTTTATCTATTGTTTTTATTTACTTGCATGACCTATGCCGTTGCGCAAGCAGCCACGATTGAAGGAGAACCCGATGAAACGGACATAGACGTTCCCGCTACGGTTGAAATGCAAGTGGCGTCTCCGCAGATTAAAGCGTTGGTTCCCTCATACCTATCTGTACAAATCGATCCCAACCAAGAACCAAATTATTCAACTGTATCCGAAGGAGGATTTATCTGTTCCTACGGACAGTTTCGCAATGACGGCACTGTTCCGTTGGATATTACCGTTCAATCCATTACCCCTAAAAATGGAGCGCCTGCCATTGTTCCACCGGACGCACATACCGACGAAGAATGGGCAAATCTGACCGCGACCGAAACCGCCAGCGAGATTGCCGTTGGGCTTGTTCTCCTCTCGCCTGACGCATGGCGTCCAAAATACATCGAAGACGACTACGTGTTCCTCTCCAGCGATACGCCTGTAAAAATAGGTACATTGACAAAATACGCCAGGACAAATATTTCGTTGATGGCCAAATACGGGTTGGCTTGGCCCAGCAGCCGCATCATTGAATATGAGATGATATTCAAAGTTTCGATTCACGACGAATAAGGAGGCCAAGAGATTATGCTGTCACCCAAAAAAGCCACGACCGCGTTTCTATGTACGTTACTCATGCTTTGCGCGTCTATGCCCAAAGCTGCTGCGGCGCAAACCACCATTGCCATCACGTCCGCGTCCGATCTGGCAAAGATCGGAAATGATGCCGCTTACCCGTTAGATGGGCACTACCAGCAGACAAAAGATATTGTATTTACAGCATCAGATTATGCAACTTCCAAGGGCTGGAATCCCATTGGCAGCCAAACCGCTCCTTTTACCGGTATCTATGACGGACAAAACCATCAGATTCTTGAAATCGTGTCCAGCGGCAATTTTGGTTCAAGCGGAGAAACAGGGGTATTTGGCGTTGTCAAGGGCGCTACAATACAAAACCTTGGTATCATAGACGGTACATTTTCCAATTCCACTTACCTCGCTTCGTTCTCTGGCAAAGCGTATGACGCTGCGTTCATCAACTGTTATGCCAACAATACCATTGATGGAAAAAACACCGCCGCAGGGCTTGTTGCGCATGGTGAAAACACTTGCTTTTATCAGTGTTTCAATATGGGAGATATATCTGGGAGCAACGATATAGGGGGAATTGTCGGCGTCTTAAAATCCGGATCAATCGATACATGTTTTAATGCTGGCTCCATCACCTCGACCGGATATCTAGTCACGGCTGATAATATGGGTGGCATTGTTGGGGATATGGGGGATTACAAATCGCCTACTGACGATACCATCCGAAACTGTTACAATACGGGTTCAGCCTCTACTGTATCATTGTTGAGCGCCGGGATCGCAGGCAAGTCCGAGAACTCTATATTGAATTGCTACTTTGCTGGTTCCGGCCATAAATATGGAATCTGTGCCGATGATAAGGGCACGAATTGTTATTTTGATCAAGAGGCGTCCGGATGCAAGACAGCTTCTACCATGCACATAGGATCGCCCCTTACAACGGCAGAAATGAAAGGAGCGAACGCCCTCAATCAAATGCCGGAACTCACAGATGCTTTTATTGCTTCCGGCATTGGTTATCCTCAGCTCGCCTATTTTGCCAATCATCCGTTGACGTATGTGCGCCAGCAATCTGCCATTTCCGTATTCCAGCCGCTTACAATGACCGTCCGCGCTCCTGGTTCCTTTACGATTGATCCGAACACTCAGCCAGAGCCGGTAAGCGTGGAGCTGACTTTGGACAACCTTCAGGAAGAATCCCTCGCGGTATACGTAGACAATATAGAGCTTTTGCCCGGTACAATGCAGCTTGTATCCCCCGACGCCTTTGAATGGGAAACGCTTTCCCAACAAACCTCTGAATCACAGCTCGCGTTGGCGCTACAAATTGAGGACGATACAAATTGGCAAGCTGTGGTCCCTGGCGTCATCCCCCTTCTTCCAGGGGAACGGGCTTACCTTGGCACGATACGCGGCGGTACACAATCCGTTGTTCAGCTCATTGTGTACCACGGAAACGCCGTTACCCGTACGATTGATTTTACATTGCAGCTTTGTTTTTCTTTTTCGGCTTTATAGGCCGTTTTTTTGTTTCCAAATTTGGCCAAGCGCCAAAATATCCATAAGGAGGGATCTACATGATCCAAAAGAAAAAATTGTTGTCAGCCCTACTCTCCACCGCAGCGTGCCTGTCGCTCATGTGCGGCACCGCCTTTGCAGCCGAAGGCCAAACGGACCTCACCGGCGATGCGGAGGCAACCAGTACCACCACGACCATCACGGGCACCATTACACCCGTGCAGCTAAAAGCTGCTGTTCCCACAAATATCGCGTTCGCCATCGATCCCAACCAAGCGGCCAATTATTCTGAAACGCCCGGCGACGCCTTTACCTCCCCGACGTTCAAATTCAACAACCTATGCAATGCGCCCCTGTCCTTCAGTGTTTCCTCCATTACGGCAAAGGACAACGCACCGGCCATTGTTGAAGAATCTACCTTTACAGATGAAGAATGGAAAGCCCTTTCCTCTAGCCAAACAAAATCCAATCTCGCGCTGGGATATGTGTTGGAAAACACAGCTGATTGGCATCAGGAGGGCAATGCCGCGCAGTTTTTCCAGCCAAGCACATCCTTATCTCTTGGCAGGCTTAACGGGCAATCTGAAGGCAGCGCACATTTGATGGCCAAATACGGCATGGCATGGCCTTCGGATATGAATCAGATCGTATACGACGTCATCTACAAAGTAGCCATCTCGTAAAATGAAAAAGCGCCTTCCTTCGGCACAAAAAGACCGTGTAGGCGCAAAAGAAACCAACGCACGCAAACGCAAAGGGCAGGCGGAATCGCCTGCCCTTTCTTTTGCCGCCGCTTTATTTATTCCCTTTGGCCCGGTTGTGCGTTTTGCAGAGCAACACAGCGGGCAGAAGGATTTCTCCCTCTGCCGGTCATTGCTTTATTCGATTATGCCGTCGGTTTCAAAGATATGATCCAGCTCGTCATTGGAAAATGCGCGTAGCACTTTGTCGCGTACTACAATGTCGGTTAGATCCAAGCGAATGAATCTGCTTGTGCCGCCTGCGTCCGTAGTCTTGTGGATTAACTGAATTCTACCGAGTCGGTCCTCGGCTTTAGCGTACTCTGCCAGTGCTTTTGCCTTTGGCAAATTATCCGCATACTGGTTACCATGGGGCTCCAAAATGTCCACGATGTAATCCAGCGCCGGATCACTGCGAACGACCAGGAAATCGGGATAGAAGGATTTCTTTTCGCCGCCAATGTCGTAGGGCAGACACAGCGCCCACGACGCTCTGGCTGGATTGCGCAGCCAGCATACAAAATCCGCTCTGTGGGATTCTTCCTCGATGAGGGATGCCTCCCAGCCGTTGAGTTTGATTTTTGCAATGCCGGTGGTCTCCGAGGCCAACAGATGGTTTTCGTATTCGGTGCCGTCGGGATCCTCGCGCACACTGATGTTTTCAGGAATACCGAAAATCTGCTCACTGACAATATCGCTGTCCGCAAGGATGTCATGATACTTTTTCTTGCAGGCATCGGATTTGTTGACAACCTTGAGGCGATATTTTCTGGCAAACTCATGCAGCTTTTTCTTGGCGTATTCACCCAGCTTTGCTCTGCAGCTATCATCTGCGGCAAACAGGATGCAGTCGATCTTATAGCTGCTGGGATCATCATCGTCAAAATAGCGGCCGCCGTAAATATTGGGGAAGCCATATCTGCCCAGCCTTGCATCTGCGTTGCGAAGCTGTCTGTCCAGATCGGTTTCCGACATCAAGGTCAGGTCATCGAAGTAGCCCTCCTGCAATGCCTTGCCAAAGGGGTCAAACACCTGTACCGACAATTTGAACTGCAATACCTGATCGGCCAGTGCATCGTATCTGCCTGTGCGGTGCAGATCTTCAATGTATTCACGAATCAAACCAACGACATCGTCGATGACCTCATCACGTGCGCCTTGGTATATCATATTGTGTGTTAACAAGGTAGCCAGATCCAAAAGCGATTTCAAATAATCGTTGATTCGATCCTGCCGGACAAGGTAGGTCACATAGCCCTGTGCATTGATGAAATCGATAATTTCAACGCGATCAAGCTCCGGTGCGAACTCCAACTGCTTACCCCGTGGAATTTCTTCTGCGGGAACGACAGGCGCTGCCTGCTGGCCGCTGCTCTCAGCTGAAACGGTTACAGCTCTCGGAGGGATATACTCTGGCGCGCTGTTGCCGCCGTTGTTGGTGGCGGGCGCAACATACGGAGTGTTGGCAGCCGGGGAAGCCGCTGCCGTTGTTCCACCCGGATTATCAAATAGACTCATCTGATTAGGATCCGGCTCCACCTGTCTTGCGCGTCTGGGTGTATGCACCGTCCAAGTGATATATGTGGGTTCCTCCAGCGATTCACCGTTGATCTCAGTGGGAATATCGCCACCTTCGCTGGCCTGCAGTTCTTCCACGACTTTCTTTACGGTGTCCTTGTTGAAGTGGGGAAGGTATAGCTTAACATCGTTCAGGAACTCATCGCGCATTACGCGCATTTGAAGCGGTGTACGCACCATTCTGCCGAGAAGCTGTGCGATATAGGTGGGGTCGTTTCTAACCGCAAAAGACATCATCGCCTCCGCTCTGGGGCAGTCCCAGCCGGTGGAAAGAGCTTCCTTGAAAAAAACCACTTTGATTTTATGATCATCCGCAATTTCGGATGCTTTTACATGTGGAATGTGGAGGCCGTTCAGCTCAACAGTAGTGCCCTCGCCAAAGCAGTGAACGACTTCTCCCGCTTTGAACGGTGTACCGACCTTTTCTTCAATCTTGGCAAGGACATCCTCCAAATTGGTGTCGGATAACGCGCCACCGCTGCCTTGACACACCTGTACCACCAGAACGGGATCCACGTTGGCATAATGCTGCTCAGAGGTGTACTGATACCAGCGCTTGCACTTTTTCAGCCATTCTTCCACCGCTGCTTCCAGAAGAACGATGTCGTTATTCTTGGTGGGATCCTCGGGGTAGGTGATCACGATGCGGTCTTTTAGAAGACCGGAACTTCGCACATCATCAGCAGTGATAATACAAGTTTGTTGACCGACGTTCGGTATATTTCTAACCAATGTATTAAATCGTTCTGCGGTGGCACTAATGCCAAGAATTACAGGCATAGAACGCATTTTGCGCTTAACATCATTCTCGGTGTACTCGTAACCTTTAATAAAGCGCTGCATGATGGTGGTGTCGGTGCCTGCCTCACGTTTGCTCTTGGCGCCACGGTGCGCTTCGTCAATGATGAAATAGAGGTGATCCGACTTACTCTGGATGGTGTTGTCCAGCGTCTCCCAAATGGTATACTGCCGATCATCGGAATGTTGCGTCAGCTTACCGCTGCGACTGATCTTCTGGGTGTTCAGGAAATACACATGGCCATCCTCCAACATCTCCATATCGAAAGAATCTTCCGCGATGGTTACGCACTGACCAAAGCGCAGCTTGCTGGTTTTTAGTTCGATTTTTTGTTTGGACTGCGCGTTCAGCTCCGGGGAATCCGAAAGCCATACAAAGATGGCCTCCGGCTGTTCATCGAAGGTAGTTCCGTCCGCGAGGGTAGAGCCAAAGTAAATATCTTCGATCAGCGATGCAGCAATAATGGTTTTACCTGCGCCGGTGGGCGCCTGCAGGGAAACGACCTGCGTCTTTCCTCTGCGTCGGTAGCTGTCCAGCGCATCCGCAATGTCTACGCGCAGTTCCTTGACAGCTTTGTCTTGAAAAGTTATTAAATTCACTTTCATCTGCTGTTCCTCCCTGCGTTGATTCTGAAGTTGTCTAGATAATCCCGGTACAACTGATAGGTCTTTTTACCCCTCAGCGCCTGCGTCATGGCCACAAAGCTGGATTCGTAATCGGTGACGAGGTACACAACCTCGATTTCCAGATGCTGTGCAAGCTGCTCGGCAAATTCTCCGAACCGGTTTTCGTCATTGAGGATTGCCATTTTGTTTTCAGGCAGGATGAGCATATCCGGCACGCACTCATCAATAACGGGGCATTTGCCGATGGCGCCAGCCTTCATCCACAAGGTGGAGAGCAGCTCCTTGAACTGCATACCGAGGGATACCTTGGTTTTGTCTAGGAATTGCAGCTTGAAGAATGCTGCATTCGCCTTGAAACCATCTGCCATAGGAATATCGCTGCCGATGTAATTGCCCTTCAGCGGATTACCATTGACATCGTGGCCTTCAATGCTGCATACCGTACGCGGCCACGTAACATAGCGTGCGATGCCGCGGCTTTCCCATTCGGGATCGCCCTGCTGGATTCCGCGCGCCTCAAAGCCTTTGCGTTCTTTAGCGCTGATTTCATTGTTGGTGACCATAATGCAGCGCCGGTTGCCTCCATCCTCTGCGTTCAGGAGGTTGACCGCGTGCAATGTGGTGCCGGAACCGGCGAAGAAGTCAACAACAAGAGCGGTAGGATTGTCACGGATAATAAATTTTATTGCATCTTTTACTGCGTACAATGATTTCGGATATGAAAATCGGATATCTGGGAAATAGCTATTAAGTAACATAGAACCATGTACTCGAGCATCATGTGATGTTTGGACCCACATAGAAACAGGGCGTTTGGGCTTTTCAAGGGTTCCTACAATAAGTGTACCATCATCATTTGTACCCAAAACGTCCATTTCGCCGTTTTCAATAGCTTTAATCGTTCCTGACTGCAAATGATAGAGCGCCCTATACTTGCTACCTTTTTTGTATGGGCCAAATTTGATATATCCATGCTTGATTTTTTCACGGAATGATTCTACCGTAAGCCCCCAACACCGCTCTTTTCCATCAGAACCCGTAGGTAAGAGCGCAAAGCATCCTTCAGGTATTTCAACATCGGCAATGCTTTTACCTAATGGAATCACCTCTCCTACACCGATGTATTTTCCGTCTGCTTCCCTGATAAAAATAGGGTAGTATTGATTAGGCGTGTTTGCTCTTAATCCAGAGCTACCACCGCGTAGCAATCTCGCCCAAGTATCTCTGGTTGTTTTTTCTTCCGGATTGAGCATATCGTTTTGCCCCTGACAAACACTTGCCGCGCCTAAGAAAACATAGTAGATGTATTCTTCCACGCGTGCAAACATATCTTTTCTGTTTGCACCATGTGGGTTGATGACGCTACTAATCATTTGTATACGCGCATCTGGAAATAGTTCTTCGAGTAAGCACCCAAGATGCAAATATTCTTTTTCATCTATTGTTATAATGAGCGCGGAGAATTTCGGGTTCAGTAGCTTTTTTGCGATTTGCAGACGTTTCTGCATGAAGGACAGCCATTTGCTGTGGCGGTAGTCGTCGGTTCCGTCCACGTAATCGTTGTTGTATTTCCAGTCTTTCGCGCCGGTGTTGTAGGGAGGGTCAATGTAGATGCAATCCACCTTGCCTGCGTACAGGTATTCCAGAAGCTGCAGGGCATGGTAGTTGTCCGCTTCGATCAATGTGTGCCACAGGTCGCTGTCCGGCGCGTTGCACACCTCGCCCAGAGGTTACAGGCAGGGATAGATCGGATCACCCAATTCAGCCGTCGTAACGAGGTCAGCCACAGCGAATTGTACTGCTTCCTTACCATTCTTGGGCAAGCAGGTGGCGATGCCGTTGTCGATTTCCAATACGGTGTATGTTTCGTTTGCTTTACCGTTCCGCACGGACACCTTGAGCCCTTTCCTGACAGGAATGTCATACAGGGGCGTACACTCCGGCAGATGTTCCTCGAACACCAGGCCAAACTGTTTGTGTTTTAATGCACGTTTCGCCGCCTCCGCAATCTGCGCACGCAACTCCGGATTTTCAATTTTCTCTATCAGCTCATGTAATTCAGCCATATCTATTTCTCCTTATCCTTGCGCCGCAAGTAGCGTTGTCAGTATTTCACGAATGGCCGCCAGTTCCGTGGGGTGCTCTGCTATCAATTTTGCGATGTCTGCCGGTACCTCACCGCGGCCTTCTGCCGCCAAGTTCAAAAATTCATTGCGCTGCTGCTCATCCAAATTCAAGTTTTCAAGCATTTTGTACTGCACATCCGGTGGCGGCGGATTGACCTTTCCAGATAGGATGTCATAAAAGTATGGTTTTGTAATATCTACCGCCGAGTAAAAAGCTGACTGTGATATGCCGGTCTGCTTGATCATCTCCCGCAGGAAATTACCAAACGCCTTTTTGTCCTTGGCCATCCGCTTCACCTCCGATATAGTATGTATGTAAACATACTAACATCATATTGCAAAAAATCAAGAGTTTTGAGAAAACTTATCTCAAAATCCATTAAAAACGCAAAAAACCAGTCATATCAAGCGTTATCTTGATATGACCGGCCTTTTTATTTATCCTATTCGGCTTTGTGTGATTTCTCCGATAAGAACATCACGCTTTGCCCTGGCGGGGCTTTTTTATCTGTTATCAATCTCCGACCATTGCCTAACCAGGCGATAGAATGTACCGCGTTTTAATCCCAGCGTATTCATAGCGTGCACGGCCGTGATCTTCCCTTCTTTCCATTCCTGATATATGAACCCCCATTCAGCGGGATACGAAATCTTCGGCCTCCCTAGGTGGCGTCCGTTGATCCGCGCTGCTTCAATGCCCTCACGCTGCCGTTCACGGATTCTTTTCCGTTCGTTTTCCGCTATGCTGGCATACACCTCGATGATGATGTTGTTTGTCATCTCAATCACCCACTCCTGACCTTTAGGCGGATCAATCAGTGTGGTAGGAATATTCAGTATTTTCACTCGAATTTTTTGGCTTTGAAAATATTGCAGCTCCTGGTTGATATGCGTCTTGTCACGGCTAAGCCGGTCAAGGTCTTGAATAACAAGCGTATCCCCAGGCCGCAATAATTGTTCTTTCAATAAAGCATACCCTTTCCGATCCAAGTCTTTGCCGCTTTCCTTGTCGGTCACAATGTCCCGTTCATCCACACCGTATTTTTTAAGTGCAATGATTTGGCGATCCAGGTGCTGCTCCTTTGTTGAAACCCGTGCGTAACCATATACTTTATTCAGCATGTTCTCGGCTCCTTTTCAATCTATCCAAAAAGGTGTGTGCTTTTTGGGTTATGTCTATAAACCAAACCATAACCTTTATGGACACAAAACTCCTATCATTTGAGGATAAGATATACCTTCCCAAAAGGTACACCTTTTCAGCTACATATGATTACACAGTTAGGAAATGAAAAACGCAAATGAAAAGGGCCGAGGAAGAAATCCTCTGCCCTTTCATATTTTCTTCTTTTAAGCTTGTTTGCTTTCAACCTCCTTGTATTTTCCTTAACCATTCTTTTGCTGAAACATAATCGCCTTTGGCGATCATTATTTCCGACATTGTGGTAATGATAGCATGATCCGCCACGTTGTTGTGATAACCGGGCGCACACGTCTTTGAAAGTTCTGCCGTTGCTTTTATACCCTCATATTCAAACTCAATTTTGTATTTGGTGTGCGTCTCTTTGACAGATAAAACTACAAGGCCGTTTGGGAGCCTGCTCTTCAAGATTTCAAACATGTTCATTGAATCATCTATCCTTTCCATGCCAGCAGTCGGCCCATATTGCCTATTTGTCCGTCACCCAGCCATCTGCTCAAATTCTTCTTCCGTCAAAACCTTGACGCCAAGCTGCTGCGCTTTTGCCAGTTTACTGCCGGCCTTTTCGCCTACGATGAGATAATCCGTGGTTTTGGATACCGCGCTTTGCGGCGTTGCCCCCAAACTCAGTATTTTGTCCTGGATCTCTGTCCGCGTGTACCCTGCCAGTTTTCCGGTCGCCACAATTTTCTTTCCCTGAAATACACTGTTACCGTTCATTGTTTGTCTCTCCTTTTTTTGTATAGTAAATGTAATGTGTTGCAAGGCCGGACGCCAAAGCGCTTCGGCCTGTTTGTCCGCATACCATTCATAGATACTGTCGTTCATGGTTTGACCAAAATCCTCTAACAAGGTAAAGTCAAACTTATTTTGAATCGCCTTTTCAAACGCAAGCCAACTACCGCCGAAATACTCGCTGATCGCTCGGCCGGCGGTACGGCCTACTTCATGGATGCCCATGGCCGCGATAAACCGGTTCAATGTAGTTTTTCGGCTGCGGTCAATGGCTCTTTGCAAGCGTTCAAAGGATCGGCTTCCAAACCCATTTTCTTGGATGATTTGGTCTTTGTAACGGCCTAATTCATACAAATCGCCAAATGTGGTCAGCCACCCTTTATCCACGAATTTTGTGAGTGTTGCTTCCGACAGCCCCGGGATATTCATTCTCGTCCGTTCGCAATAATGCACAAACTTCTGGACCAAAACGCCAGGACAGCGTGGGTTGCTGCAATACAAAAACGTTGTGTTTTCCTCTTTTCGGAGTACAACATCCGCCCCGCAACAAGGGCACGTTTCCGGCAGTTCGTAGGTATCGCTGCAATCCATGTTCTTGACTAGCTGCGGAATCACCATGTTGGAACGAATCAACAACACTCTGTCGCCAATCCCCATTTGAAAACGCTTGAATATATCAAAGTTATGCAACGTCGCACGGCTGACCGTTGCGCCGTCCATTTCCACTGGATCGAATAACCCCGTAAGGCTCAGGCGCCCTTTTCGCGTCGGCCGCAGTTCTACGCCACGAAACCTGGTTTCGTATTCCTCGTCTTTCCATTTCAAGGCAATCATTCTGTTTTCATGGTGCCCCGTATGCCCCAGGCTTTTGCCGTACGCGACATCGTTTTGTTCTATGATGAGACCGTCCACCGGATACGCATAGCTCTTTGGGTCCATGTCATCCATGCAGCGGCGTATTTGTTCCTCTTCCATGTTTTCCATGAGTACATGTTCGACTACGTGGAATCCCAGCTGCTGCATGTACCGCAGTTGCTCGGCCTTAGTTTGAAAAGCAGGGCCTTCCACCAAATCAAAAGCGCGAAACTCCAAGCATCTATGTTTGCTCTCTCCGGCGTCCAGCATACCAATGCTGCCGGCTGCAAGGTTGCGCGGATGGCTGTACCGGCCGTCCGCCAATTCCTCGTTGATGGTTTTGAAATTGGCCCAGCTTATGACAGCTTCTCCACGCACTTCGATCTTTTCGCGTTCCTTAATTTTGATGGGAATGTCCAGAAAAACGCGGGCCGTATGCGTTACGTCGTCACCTGCATGTCCGTCACCACGCGTAATTGCTTGCTTTAATTC
>UREB01000034.1 GCA_900546685.1 uncultured Eubacteriales bacterium
CGACGGTCAGCGTGCCGGCCAATGCCATGGTAGTGCCGACCCAGACCGTTAATACTACCTGAGCATAGATTACAAAATCCGAGATAGACCAATAATAACTCATAATATCGTTTAAGCGCCGGGAAAGGTCGCGGAAGCGGGCGCTGGCCCGGTCAAACTTTTCCTGCTCGGCTTTTTGGGCGGCAAAGGCGCGCACCACGCGGACACCTGTTAAGTTTTCTTGTAAAGCCACGGACATATCGCTTTCCGCTTGTTCGGCTTTTAAAAAATTCTTTTTGGCAAGCACAAAGTAAAAATAGGAATACAGCAAAAGGAAAGGTACGCTGGCTAGTGAGATCAGCGTCATGGTATGGCTCATTGGCCACATGATGAAAAAAGCACAGGCCAATAGGCAAATGGCGCGGCCCATTTCAGCAATCTGTACGGAGATGAATTTGCGGACGGTTTCCACATCGGAAGTACAGCGCTGCAATAAATCGCCGGTGCCAAAGGATAGCAGCGTATCATACGGCAGCCGCTGCATATGATCATATAGGCGGCAGCGTAGGCGAAAGGCAATGTTTTCCGCCACATCGGCGGAGAGCTTGCTTCTAAAATAGGTAAACAAGCTGTTGACCAATGCAACCGCGACAGTGGCAAGCGCACAGACCACCAGGCGCCCCAGCACGCTGTTGTGCCCTAAAAAGCGAACAGCAGATTCTAAAAAAGGCGGCAGAAAACTGGGATTGCCAGCTAAAACGACATCCACGGCATAACGAATGATCTGTTGTGGAAGAAAGGTGAACAGGGCAGTTAAGGCCATGCAAAATAAAACGATGCATAAAGTCAGCTTTTGGCCCTTTAACAAAGAAAAGAACAACGAACGGGGCCGTTTCATCTTCACAAAACACTCCTTGATGCAAAGGTGACTCTTTCCTCTACAGTATAGCCGTAAACCAGGGAGAAAAGCAATGATATAAAGATTTTGTTAGACAAGAAGAAAACCGCTTGCATGGGGCCAAAGAAACTGATAGAGTAAGATACTGAAGTTATATACTCTTATGCATCCAATTTTGGGGAGGAACCAAGGTTTTATGAAGCTGACGATCAAACAAATCATCATCAATGCAGTCATTACACTGGTGATCGCGGCGGTCATGTTTTATATCATGCTGCCGCCTGTAACGCTGCATTCCAAGCTGTTTGTAACGTACCTGGCCATCGTGCTGGTGATCTTTGCCGTGCTCTGCTACGGTAGGACGCTGCTGCAGGGAAAGCTGCCTTTTGAAGGCGGTTTTAAGGTGGGCCCTGCGGAAATCGCGCTGATCGGCGCCGCTGCGGTGGTGGCGCTGACGGCGGTCATCGGCTGGATCGGCTCCACAAAGATCTTCCATGCCTCAAGGTACCAAAGCATGCTCAACGTGCAGACCGGCGACTTTGCCGAGGAGGTCGAGGAGATCGATTTTGACCAGATCCCGATGCTGGATCTGGAAAGCGCGAAAAAATTGGGCGACCGGAAAATGGGCGAGCTGGTAGACATGGTGTCTCAATTTGAGGTGACGGATTATTATTCGCAGATCAACTATCAGGGTCGCCCGGTGCGCGTAACGCCGCTGCAATACGGGGATCTGATCAAATGGTTCAACAATATGAAAAACGGGATTCCTGCTTATATCATGATCGATATGGTGACACAGGAAGTCACGGTCATTCGTTTGGAGCAGGGCATTATGTTTTCCCCGGCAGATCATTTCGGACGGAATTTGGAACGCCACCTGCGGTTCCGCTATCCCACCTTTATTTTTGATGACCCAAACTTTGAGGTGGATGAAAACGGGCACCCCTATTGGGTGGTGCCGCGCATTGAATATACCATCGGCTTGTACGGCGGCACGGATATTACCGGCGTTGTGCTCTGCGATGCGGTAACGGGCGAGACACAGTATTATCCCATTGGGGAAGTGCCGCAATGGGTGGATCGTGCTGTTTCTTCGGATATTCTGATCGAGCAGTTTGATAACTGGGGAACGCTCAAACACGGATTCATCAATTCCATTTTTGGGCAAAAGGATTCCCTGGTGAGTACAGAAGGATATAATTATCTGGCTCTCAACGATGATATTTGGATGTACAGCGGTGTATCCAGTGTGAATAGCGACCAGAGCAACGTGGGCTTTGTGCTGGTCAATCAGCGCACCAAGGAAACCAAGTATTATTCGGTGCCGGGTGCGGACGAAAAATCTGCCATGGCTTCGGCAGAGGGACAGGTACAGAACTTGAGATATACTGCCACCTTCCCGCTGCTGCTGAATATCGGCGGCCAGCCCACCTATTTTGTCTCGCTCAAGGATGATGCGCAGCTGGTGAAAAAGTATGCAATGGTCAACGTAGGCCAGTATCAAGTGGTTGCCATCGGCGATACCGTGCCGGAATGCGAAAAGGAATACCTGCGGCTGATGAGCCAGCATGGCATCGGCATAGACGCCAACAGCAATACCGGTGTAGAAACGGCAGAGGGCGCCATTACCGAGATGAAGAGCATTGTCAAAGAGGGTAATACCTATTTCTATATCCGTCTGGAAGGCGTGGATGGCAAGATGTTTGTGGTGCCTGCCAGCACCTATGAGACCATCGTAACCTGCAATATAGGAACGATTGTAAAGATAGAATATGCCAAAACAGATTCGGAGATAGAGACCATCATCTCATTTACAAAACAATAAAGGGAAAAAGCCGGCGAATCGCCGGCTTTTTTAATATAAGAATTTAGAGATATTTGCGCAAAACAGCATCTTTTTCGGCCTGAGGGACCGCCTGGATCCCAACGATCGGCCGCGGTGCATATTCGTAAGGAGATAAGGCCTTTTCAAACCAAGCAACGTCGTGCCAGCGGCCGCATTTATAGCCGGTATTATGATAAGTTCCCAGGCGCTGAAATCCCAGGCAGGCATGCAGGCGCTCGCTTTTTTCATTGGGAATGGTTACGCCACCATATACCGTTTTGACCCCTTGAAGGGCTAAAAGATCCATCAAAGCAAGATACATTTTTTTGCCCCATCCTTGAGAGGTATGCGCGCGGTCTAAATAAATGGAGAGTTCTGCATTCCATTGATACGCGGCACGCTCCATTTGGCGGTGGGCATACGCATAGCCCAATACACGACCTGAGTCGTCTTCCCATACCAGATAGGGATACTCCTGTACAATTCTGTGGATGCGATCGGCAAAAGCTTGTTCCGTGGGCAGGGCACATTCGAAGGTAATGGGGGTTTCGATATACTGCGCATAGATCTCGAGAAGCGTAGCGCTGTCTTGTACGGTGGCAAAGCGAAAGATCATCTAGGGCCTCCAAAGTTTTTTCCTATTATACACGAAGCGAAGCGGAGAAATCAAAAAAACAGGCGCCTACAACGGGCGCCTGTTTTGGTAAGATCAATGGTCTATCGTATATGATCACACCTTGATCAGTTCGTACTCCCTGCTGCCCAAGCCAAGCTTTTCAGCATGCTCTACGCAGGATTCCCAGTTGGTATCCGGATGCAGGTTACGGAAGTGGTCGTCATGGACATGTTCTTTGTGGGCCAGCTCGCTGTTTTCAAAGACAGGCTGCGCGTTGCACGCGTCTGCACAAGCCATATCCAGCGCGACCGGATCGAAAGAAGCGAACATACCCACGTTCGGGATGATCGGCACATCGTTTTCGCTGCAGCAGTCACACAGCGGAGAAACATCACATACCAAGCTGATATGGAAGTTCGGGCGGCCATGAAGCACGGCGTAGCTGTATTCTGCGATTTTCTTATTCAGCACGTCATTCGCCTGGTCAAACGGCGGCGTGATGGCGTCTTTGGGACATACCGGAATGCAATGCCCGCAGCCCACACAGTTGTCATGGTTGATGGTGGCCTTGCGGTCCGTGATGGTGATGGCATCGCGTGCACAGTTGCGCTGGCAGGTACCGCAGCCGATGCAAGCGTCCTGATTGATGAACGGTTTGCCGCTGGAATGCATTTCCATCTTGCCCGCGCGAGAGCCGCTGCCCATACCGATGTTCTTCAAGCAGCCGCCAAAGCCCGTGGAGCTGTGGCCCTTAAAGTGGGTCAGGGTGATGAATACGTCGGCATCCATGATAGCACGGCCGATCTTGGCCTTTTCTACGAACTCGCCGCCTTCTACCGGCACCTCTGCCTCGTCATTGCCTTTCAGGCCGTCAGCAATGATGATATGGCATCCGGTCTGGAAGGGGTTAAAGCCGTTTTCATACGCAGAATCCATATGATCCAGCGCATTTTTACGGCCGCCTACATACAGGGTGTTGCAGTCGGTCAAGAAAGCTTTACCGCCGCGTTCTTTTACCATATCGACAACGACCTTGGCATAGTTCGGGCGCAGATACGCCAGGTTGCCAGGTTCACCGAAGTGGATTTTGATGGCAGCAAATTTGTCCTCAAAATCGATGTTGTCGAAACCGGCACGCTTGATCAAGCGAGCCAGCTTTTTCGGCAGGCTCAGGCCGTCGACGGTGTGGAAGTCGGAGAAGTACACCTTAGATTTTTCCATTTTGTTCCGTCCTTTCCAAAATTGGATTAAAAATCATAGCAGGGAAGGCACAAAGGCTTCCTTACTAAAATGATCTACAAAAATAAAAATATATGTTAGAAATATTGGCTCATACAATCAACGTGAACCTTTGATACAGCTTGCGTGTCACAATAGAAAGAAATAAGATATAATCATAATATAATAAAACGAGAAAAAAAGAAATATAAAATTTTATTAAATCGAGGGGATTTTTTTGAGGATCGTACACAGCGATGAGATCATTGGCGCCGTAGAGGCGCTTTGCATACAGGCCTGCCGGCAGCTGCCGGAGGATGTGGCGTGCGCCATGCACTGTGCCGCGGACCAAGAGCCGTTTGCACCTGCAAGGATGATTTTATCACAGCTTGTTGAAAATGCAGAGACGGCTGCGCAAAACGAGATGCCGATCTGCCAGGATACCGGCATGGCCTGGGTGATGGTGGAATTAGGGCAGGAGGTGCATCTTGAAGGGATGCTGCTCAAGGACGCTGTTGATGAGGGCGTGCGGCGCGGCTATACCAAAGGGTACCTGAGAAAGAGCGTCGTAGCAGATCCGCTTCGCAGGATCAATACATTGGACAATACGCCTGCGCTTTTGCATGTGGAGATGGTACCGGGTGACGCGGTAACCATCACCCTGGCGCCCAAGGGCTTTGGCAGCGAGAATATGAGCGGGCTGAAAATGCTTACGCCCTCTGCCGGGGCTGAGGGCGTGAAGGACTTTGTCGTGGATACGGTGCGCGGGGCGGGTGGCAATCCCTGCCCGCCCATCGTAGTCGGCGTGGGCGTCGGCGGCAGTTTTGACAGGGTGGCGCTCTTGGCAAAGAAAGCGCTGATGCTGCCATTGGACAAGCCAAATCCCGATCCCTACTATGCAGAGATGGAGCAGGAGCTGCTGTCGCGCATCAATGCGCTGGGTATAGGGCCGCAGGGCTTTGGGGGGCGGACCACGGCACTAGCCGTAAAGATACTGGCATACCCCACCCATATTGCAGGGCTGCCTGTGGCGGTGAATATCAACTGCCATGTGGCGCGCCATGTACAGGCTGTTCTGTAAAGGAGAATAGCATGAAAATCAAAAGAATACATACGCCTTTGACTGAGGACCAAATAAGGGGCCTAAAAGCCGGAGATCAGGTGCGCATTTGCGGCACCATCTATACGGCCAGGGATGCAGCACACGCCAAAATGGTAGAGGCGCTGGAAAAGGGACAACCGCTGCCGATGGAGCTGGAAGGGGCGCTGATCTATTATGCGGGCCCCACGCCAGCAAAGCCGGGCATGCCGGTAGGCAGCCTGGGCCCTACGACAAGCGGACGCATGGATGCTTTTGCCCCTAAGCTACTCGCTCAAGGGCTGAAAGGCATGATGGGCAAAGGCCCCCGAAGCCAGGCGGTACAGGAGGCCGCTGTTCGATACGGCGCAGTATATTTTGCGGCGCTGGGCGGCGCGGGCGCGCTGTTGGCCAAGCATGTAAAGCACAGGGAAGTGGTTGCCTATCCGGAATTGCAGAGCGAGGCGGTGGCGCGTTTGGAGGTAGAGGACTTCCCCGCCATCGTAGCGATGGACTGCCAGGGCGGCGATTATTATAAGCTGGGGCCTTGGCAGTATCAAAAGGAACAGGAGGGACGCGCTTGAGCCAGCAGCAATGGCTACCCTTGACACGGGCGGAAATGGAAGAACGCGGCTGGGATAGGCCGGATTTTTGCTTGGTGACGGGCGATGCCTATATAGATCATCCCAGCTTTGGCGCCGCCATCATCAGCCGCGTACTGGAAAGCCACGGCTATAAAGTAGCCATCATCGCACAGCCGGATTGGCATTCCACTGCGGACTTTAAGCGATTCGGCAGGCCGCGGCTGGGCTTTTTGGTAACGGCTGGTAACATAGACTCCATGGTTTGCCATTATACTGCAGGCAAGCGGCCACGCAGCGACGACGCCTATACGCCGGGAGGCAAAGCGGGCAAGCGACCGGATAGGGCTACCATCGTATACTGCAATAAGATCCGGGAAGCCTATGCTAAAATGCCCATTGCCATCGGAGGCATAGAGGCCAGCTTGCGCCGGTTTGCTCACTACGATTATTGGGATGATAAAGTAAGGCGTTCCATTCTGATGGACAGCGGTGCAGATCTTTTGATGTTTGGCATGGGGGAGCGCTCGGTGGTGGAAATTGCAGATGCTATGGACGCTGGCATCCATATCAAGGACATCACGTATGTGCCGGGCACCTGCTATTTAACGCACAGCTTGGAAGAGGTGGCGGATGCAGAGGAAATTCCCTCCTTTGAAACGGTGTGCACGGATAAAGATGCGTATGGACGCGCCTTTTTACGCCAACAGCAGGAGACGGATGGTATCCGTGGCAAGCGGCTGGCACAAAAACATGGCGCAAGCTATGTGGTGGTAAACCCGCCTTCTGCCCCTCTGAATACTAGGGAGATGGACGAGGTATATGCTTTGCCGTATACCAGAAAGCCGCACCCCAGCTATACCCAGCATATCCCAGCGATCGACGAGGTCTCCTTTTCCATTACCTCCTGCCGGGGTTGTTTTGGCGCCTGCTCGTTTTGTGCGCTTACCTACCATCAGGGCAGAACCATCCAGGTGCGGAGCCATGATTCCATTTTAGAAGAAGCAGAGGCCATTACGCATCAGGAAGGGTTTAAGGGCTATATTCACGATGTGGGTGGGCCGACGGCCAATTTCCGCCAGCCGTCATGCAAAGATCAGCTAAAGCGCGGCGTTTGCAAAAACCGCCAGTGCCCATCACCCAAATGCCCGCAGTTAGAGGTGGATCATCGCGATTATCTTGCGCTGCTGCGGAAGGTAAGGCAGGTGCCCCATGTAAAAAAGGTATTTGTGCGCAGCGGCCTTCGCTACGATTATATTATGTATGATAAGGATGGTACCTTTTTCAAAGAGCTGGTGCAGCACCATGTCAGCGGCCAGCTCAAGGTTGCGCCGGAACATGTGTCGCAGAGGGTCTTACGGCTGATGGGAAAGCCACACCATGAGCTCTATGACCGATTTGTGGAGCGGTACAAAGCCATCAACCGGCGCTTGGGCAAAGAGCAGTACATTGTGCCGTATTTTATGTCCAGCCATCCTGGCAGTAGGCTGGAAGACGCCATAGAGCTGGCCTGCTATCTCAAAAAGACGGGGCAGCGGCCGGAGCAGGTGCAGGATTTTTATCCCACGCCGGGGACGTTGTCTACTACGATGTTTTATACGGGAAAGGATCCGCGGACGGGGGAAAAGGTATATATTCCCAAAGATCCAAAGGAGAAACGCATGCAGCGCGCGCTGCTTCAGTTTTACCGGCCGGAAAACGCCGATTTGGTGCGCCTGGCACTGAGAAGGGCACACCGGGAGGATCTGATAGGCTTTGGGCCAAAGTGCCTGGTTCGGCCGGAGAAAAGGCCGGGCGGAAAGAAGCCTCCTGTGCAAGGAGGGAAACGCGCGGCCGCGCAGCGCACGGCGAAAAGACAGACTGCAAAGCCAAAACCGCGAAGAAAATAAAGAAAAACAGCGCATCTGCCCATCTGGCAGCATAAATGGCCGCTTTTCTTCATACCCTGTATAAACTGTGAAAAAGGGTGAGTGGGGAAATGCGCGGATACATCGAACAACGAGTGATGCAGGTAGCCGGATACATCCTGGAAACAGGCGCGACGGTACGGGACGCGGCCAGGCAATTTGGCGTAAGCAAGAGCACCATCCACAAGGATGTTTGCGATCGATTGCAAAGATTGAATTTGCAGCTATACAGGCAGGTACGTGTTGTGCTGGAAAAAAACAAGGCGGAAAGGCATTTAAGGGGTGGAGAAGCAACACACCGCAAATACAAAGCCGCGCAGGGCTGAGCCCGCACACTGGTAAAATAAGGAGGACAAGCAAAACAAAGCTCCGAATAACCGGGGCTTTTTTTCTTGCATCGAGGACTGTGTAGTGGTAGACTGAACAACAAACTTGTCTGATTCTGGCGTTTTGTGAAGTAAAGAGAGTTGAAAAACGGACACAAACAGGGTAAGATAAAGTGAATTTGTTTTGGTATTTTGTACACTTTTTTGGGAAAAAGGAAAGAATATAGAAAAACGCAGGAACGAGGGCGATACAATGGCTTTGTTTGGAAAGAGCAAACTATTTGAATATAGCGATATCGGGATTGATTTGGGAACGGCCAGCGTGCTGGTGTATGTAAAGGGGCAAGGGATCGTATTGCGTGAACCATCGGTAGTGGCCATCGATCGATTTACGGGCAAAATGCTTGCCATCGGAGATGAAGCGCGCCGAATGATCGGCCGTACCCCTGGCAACATCGTGGCCATACGCCCGTTGAAGGATGGGGTTATTTCCAACTTCGACGTCACAGAGCGCATGCTTCGATATTTTCTAAACAAAGTCATCGGCCGTAAACTGTTTTTCAAGCCGAGGGTCGTGGTATGCGTGCCCAGCGGCGTGACGGAAGTGGAAAAAAGGAGCGTAATCGATGCTTCGGATGAGGCGGGTGCGCGTAAGACCTATTTGATTGAAGAGCCCATTGCAGCGGCCATTGGCGCCGGCATCGATATTGGGGCCCCCTACGGCTCTATGGTGTTGGATATCGGCGGCGGTACATCCGATGTAGCGGTCGTATCGTTGGGCGGTTCAGTGGTCAGCGATTCCATCAAGGTGGCCGGGGATAAGTTTGACGAAGCGATCGTGCGCTATATTCGTAAAAAACACAACCTTTTCATTGGGGAAAGGACGGCTGAGGAGCTGAAAATCAACATCGGTACGGCTTATCCTCGTAGCGAAGAGGTATATATGGATGTTACGGGCCGCAACCTAGTATCTGGGCTGCCGAGAACTGTCCGTGTGGCGGGCAACGAGATTTTGGAGGCGTTGGAGGAGCCAGTGCAGCTCATCTTTGAAGCGGTGCATGGCGTGCTGGAGCGCACCCCGCCGGAATTGTCGGCTGATATTTCAGAAAATGGCATCTGCATGACGGGCGGCGGCTCACTGCTCAATGGCTTGGATCGGATGCTGACGGAGAAAACCAAGTTGCCGTGTTATGTGGCGGAGGATGCAATCAGCTGTGTAGCCATTGGAACCGGCAAGGCATTGGAGGATATCGATAGTTACAGCGCTGTATACGATTATAAGCGCGGCAATTATTTGGATATTTAACGTACTACATTGTAGAGTCTGCCATGCAAATGGCAGACTTGCAATTTAGGAGGCAACGCATTTGAACAGAAGAAAGTTGATCAAGATTCTTTCCTGTATCCTAGCGGTTTTGATTGTAGGGGCAGGCGGTGTGTTTTTTGCGGCGTATCAGCGGCTGAAAAACATCAGCTCGGACATTCTGCTGGATAACGATGGAGAGTTGGGATCAAGCAAACCCAAAACGTATGTGACGTATAAGGGAGAACGGTATTACTACAACGATAACCTGGTGACATTGATGCTCATTGGCATTGACCAGTCTGAGGCGGAAGGCCGAGAGAGATTGGGCGCCCGCAGTGATACGATGGTGGTCTGCGCGGTGGATGTTGTGGAAAATACCATCAAAATGATTGTTTGTCCGCGAGATTCCAAGGCATTGATTCGCCACATCGATACGGACGGCAATGTATATAAGGAGGACTATAATAAGCTGAATTTCTCTTTCCCATACGGCGGCGGAAACCAGGACCGTAACAAAGGGGCGGAAAACGTGGTATATTGCGTAAAACGCCTACTTTCTTGCGATGGCAAATATGACATCCCGCTGGAAAAATACGGCGGTATCAATATGGACGGCGTTGGCCCGCTCAACGATGCAGTGGACGGCGTGACTGTGACGTTGAAAGAATCGGTAACCGGCGTGGGTAAGGAAGGCGAAACGGTTAAATTGACAGGGGACCAGGCTTTTACCTTCTGTATCCAGCGTAAAATTGAGGGCATGGATGGTTCGGACATTTCGCGTGGCCAGAGACAAATGCAGTTTCTGATGGGCCTGGCCAAGGCGATCAAGGATATGCAGGTTACGCAGATCCCGAGCATATACAGCAGCATGACCAAATATGTGTTCACCAATTTGAGCACGGATGAGATGGTGGCCTATGCCAAGATCTTGAAGAATATCAACCTAGACACCATGCAGCAGACACAGCTGGCAGGCACTTCCGGCTCTGTGGGCGGCGGTTCCGGTTGGATCTTGGACGAGGAAGCGCTGGAACAGACGGTCATCGATACGTTTTATATCAAAGATCCCGATCAGACGGGGGTAACGGTGACGCCGGAACCGTCGGAGACGGCGACGCCGAGCCCGACGGAAACCACCAAGAAGACCACGTCGCCCAAGAAGACGACCAAGAAAACCTCTGCGCCTAGGAAAACAACAAAAAAGACGGCGACCCCGAAGCCTACGCAGAAGAAAACCGCAACGCCTAGGCCCACGACAACACATTCGGCGACCCAGCGGCCGACGGGAACAAACCAAGGCGACGAATAAACAAGAACAAAAAAACAGGGCCAAAAAGGCCCTGTTTTATGTTGTAGGCGGTTGTTTGTATTGATCCCAGAGATGATAACCGTCCGTATTGGATAGGGCAAAAAACATCATCTCATCCGCGCGTTTGAACTGCTTGCGAAGCTCTTTGAGATACTGCTTCATGGTTTCACGCTTGGTATGCCCATCAAACGGACAAGGAGAGGGCACAACAGGCAGGCCGAGCTGACGTACCGCGCCCTTGATATGCTTTTCTTCTAGATAAAGAAAAGGGCGGATGACGGTAAGGTCCGCTCGCTGCAAATAGCTTTTGGGGGCCAAAGTGTTGAGACGGCCTTCATAAAACATGCTGAGCAAAAAGGTTTCCAAAGCATCATCGCGATGATGGGCTAAGGCGACCTTATTGCAACCCAGCGCTTTTGCTTTTGCATTGAGCGCACCGCGCCGCATTTTAGCGCAAAGCGAGCAAGGGCTTTTGCCCGGCTTTGCCAGGGCATTGGCAGTTTCTACCACCGCACCCGGCGCAAAATGAAAGGGAATGCTATGCATTTGGCAGTATTGCGCCAACGGCGCGGGATCAAAGCCATATCCAGGGTCTACCGTTATGGCGCAGAGCGAGTATTGCTTATGGGAAAACATTTGATAAAGACGAAGCGCCTCCAAGCAGAGCATGCTGTCCTTGCCGCCGGAAACGCCGACAGCAATAGAATCGCCGGGCTGGATCAGGGCAAAATCGTCGTCCGCTTTACGGACGCAGCCCAAGGTATATTTCATGATTTATCATCCTTTCAGGGTTCTGTGCTATTGTAGCGTATCGAAAAACGCTATGCAATGGCCCTTGTCAGAAGCATAAAAGGGCAGTATAATGAAACCATGGATTTGCCTTATCCAGAGCGGCGGAGGGAACAGGCCCTATGAAGCCCGGCAACCGGCAAGGAATGCAAGGTGCCAATTCCT
>UREB01000035.1 GCA_900546685.1 uncultured Eubacteriales bacterium
CCTTTCCCTCCGCGAGCCGCTCATTGCCATCAACATCGAAAGTGAACGGGCAGGCGGGGTTCACACCATCGCGCAGCAGCTAATGAAGTTTCTCTCCGCCTATCAAGGGGAATTGGAGCTATCTCCCCTGGCATCGTATCTTACGTAACGCATTCTTGTTAACAAAAGCCAGGCAGTAAAAACTGCCTGGCTTTTTCATTCTTATTTATTCTTCGTTATTTGACAAAGGCCACGCGGCTCTCATACACCTTTGCGTCCAACTCCTTGGCCCATTGCTCCATTTTTTTCGTCCAAACCTCTTCCTTGGCTACCTCATCCTCTTTGGAAGCTACCACTTCCTTACCTCCCTGGTCGTACGGCAGCTCCCCAGCCGCGGCATCCATCTGCAGGCGGATGATATGCACCCCAAACGTGGTGGCTGTTTGCGTTAGATCTCCCTTATTTGTCAGCGTGCGGGCCGCGGCCACAAAATCCTCATCATATGTGGTATCATCCGGTGCAATGACATAGCCGATCTTTGCCGTTACCGTATCTCCCTGCATACCCGGGTCTGTATTGTATTGTTCGATGAGCGCATCAAAGTCCTCTCCGTCTTTTGCCTTTTGCATTGCCTCATCTACCTTAGCCTGTACATTGGCCTGGGCCGTCTGAATCGCATTGTTCAGTTCTGTTTCCTTGGCTTCCAGCTGCGGCTTTTTGGTATCCAGATCCTTTTGGGCCTGGGCGATGCTCTCATCATAGGCATCCAGCTTTTCCTGGCTGGCGTCCATTTCCTGCTTTTTGGTTTCTGCCGTAGCGGTATCGTTCTCCGAAACCGCCTTATCGTATGCCTCCTTGGCAGCGTCATAAGTGGATTGTTCACTTTCCTTGCTTTCCTGATTGGTATCCAGGCTTTCCTGCGCGGTATCCACTTCTTCTTGCAGCGTCGTTTTTTCCTCGGACAGCGTTTCTACCTTGGTCTTGTCTGCCGGCAGATACTCAATTAGGATCTGTTTGACCAGCAGATAGTTCTCTGGCTTATACAGCAGGTAGTCGCCAGAAGATTCATTGGTGATCACAGTCATAAAATCGCTTGGCGTTTTCTGATAGGTTTCCTTTTGCTCTGCCAGGTCTTCTTTATAACGGTTTTCCAGCGCTTTATCCCCGGCCTTTACATCCTTTACCGTACTTTCATACAGCTTGTTGTACTTTTGGTTGCGCAAAAGGTCTTCTTTATAGCTGGTTGCATTTTCCGTGGCATAATAGGTACGGAAAAATTCGTCTACATCCTCATCGATATTGCCTTCATAGCTTTCCGGCGATACCGAATTATAACCCAGCTGCGTTTTTACCTGGTCTATCGCATCAGCATAGGTCTCTTCTACTTCTGCGATCTCTTCCTCCGTCAACGGCATATCCCGGTCGCAAATTGCCGCTGCCACACGCAGCTCCATCCAGCTTTGGGCCAAGGTTACCCCCTGCTCGTCCATATATTCTCTCAACTGGCTGTCCAGCCCTTCATCCCAAAGATCATCTTCCATGCCATAGGCGGATAGATAGGATTGCATCTGGCTGTATAGTTGTTCCTTTGTCAGCGTCTCATCGCCTACCTTGGCAACGATCTGCGCCTTATCTTTATCGCGGTTGACCGATACGCAGCCCGTCAGCAGCCCAACGCACATCGTCATTGCCAACACCGCAGCTGCCCATTTCTTTTTCATCGGTGTCCATCCTCTCTTGTACAAAGCTCGGTTATCAAACATATTTTTGTTATTATACCGCACTCGCTGCCCGGTTTCAATCTCAGCTTGCCTGGGTCAGATCCTTGAAAAATGCCATCGTCTGCTCTGTCATTTCCTCCGCAGAGGCCTTAGGCAGCTTCAACAGCAGCCCCGGCGTTTCCCCTTTTGTAAAGTGTGCACCTTGCCCAAACCGTTCCGCCGCCTGCATGATCTGGAGCGGGTCCACCTCCGCCTGCAAGGCAAATTTCATGCGTGCTTGGCCCTGTCGCACAGTCACACTTGCTACGCCGGCCTCGTGTGCCAGCGCACGCAGCAGCGAAATCTCGATCAGTTGGCGCGTTGCCTCCGGCACCGGGCCAAAACGATCCTGCAATTCCTTTTCCAAGTCCTCCGCGTCATGCACGCCCGTGATATTGGCGATCTTGCGGTACACCTGCACCTTTTGCTCTTTAGAGCCCACATATTTCTCCGGCAGATAAGCAGCCAGCGGTGCATCTACCGTGGTTTCAAACGTCGGTGCCGGCGTCTCACCCCTTGCCTGTTTTACAGCGTCCGCCAGCAGCTTGCAGTATGTATCGTATCCCACGTTTGCCATATGCCCGTGCTGCTCCGGCCCCAAAAGGTTGCCTGCGCCCCTGATCTCTAAATCGCGCATGGCAATGCGGAAGCCGCTGCCAAGATCTGTAAACTCCTTGATGGCATCCAGCCGCTTTTGTGCTGTTTCGTTGATCTGCTTATTGGCCTCATACAATAGATAACAATACGCCGTCCTTGTGCTTCGCCCAACGCGCCCCCTTAGCTGGTACAGCTGGGAAAGCCCCAGGTGGTCCGCATCAAGCACGATCATGGTATTGGCAGAGGGTATGTCCACGCCGTTTTCCACGATGGTAGAACAAACCAGCACGTCCGCTTCTCTTTCATAAAATTGCAGCATCGCACTTTCCAGCTGGTTCTCCGTCATCTGCCCATGCGCCATGGTAAAACACGCCTCCGGCACGAGCTGGCGCAGCTCATGCACCAGCCATTCCATTCTCTGCACCTTATTGTATAGGATGTATACCTGCCCATCGCGGGCAAGCTCCCGATGGATTGCCTCGCGGATCAGCCCCGCATCATACGGCGATACATACGTATTTACCGGAATCCTTTGCTCCGGCGGCGTATGGATTACCGACATATCCCGGATCCCTACCAACGACATCTCCATCGTGCGTGGAATAGGCGTAGCCGTCATCGTCAAAACGTCTACGCTGCGCTTCATATCCTTGATGGTCTCCTTGTGTCCTACGCCGAACCGTTGTTCCTCATCCACCACCAGAAGCCCCAGATCATGCGGTTTTACATCCTTGGCCAGCAAACGGTGCGTGCCGATAAGCACATCGATGCCGCCGTCGGCAAACTCCTGTAAGATCAACTTTTGCTCTTTGGCGGTCTTAAACCGGCTCAATACCTGTACACGAATGGGATAGCCCTCAAACCGGGCCGCCATCGTCGCATAATGCTGCTGGGCCAAAATGGTAGTCGGCACCAGCACCATGGCCTGCTTGGCGTCCATCACGCATTTAAAGATGGCGCGCATCGCCACCTCCGTCTTGCCATATCCAACGTCGCCGCACAGTAGCCGATCCATGATCTTATTGGATTCCATATCCCGCTTAATTTCTTCTACGCTTTGCAGCTGTCCCTCTGTTTCTTCAAAGGGGAAAGCCTGCTCAAACTCTGCCTGCCAGGCTGTGTCCTCTGAAAACGCATAGCCTGTCATCGCCTGCCGGGCCGCATAGATCGAAACCAGATCCTGCGCCAGCTTTTTCACTGAGCTGGAAACCTTCTTTTTCGCCTTTTCCCACTCGGCGCCGCCCATCTTATTTACCTTGGGCGTATCGTCATTGCCGATGTATTTTTGCAGGCGATCCGCCTGATCGGCCGGGATATAGAGCTTATCCCCGCCGCGGTATTCCATCAGCATAAAATCCTTGGGTTTTCCCTCTACCGTGATGGTGGTCAGTCCCTTGTATACACCGATGCCATGCACATCATGCACGGCATAATCCCCTACTTTCAAGTCAACAGCCGGCATTGCTGTCTGCAAAGAGCTCTTCTGCTTGGCAGACGTACGCGCACCTTGGGTACGGAAAATCTCATGTTCGGAAAACACGAGATAATTTTCCTCTCCCATTTCAAACCCGCTGCCCAGCGGCGCCACTGTTAAAACGGTGTGCCCCTTTTGCGGCGGGTTTTTCATCCCGCTGTCCACCACGCAGGAAACGCCTCTGTCCAGCAGCGACTGATAGAGCGTCTGGCATCGTTTTTCATTTTGTAGGGCCAGCACCGTGCGGTATCCATGTTTGTTTCGTAGGGTCAGTTCATCGGCCAGCAGATCAAACCTACCGTGTAGTGCCTGGGCCGGGCGTATTTGAAAAATATGGCTGTCTCCGGTCTGCTGAACTGCCGAGCAGGACAGCGTAAATACGTCTGGTGGGGCTGTCAAATGCACATAGGGCGCCAGCTGGTTTTCCCAGCCCAGCGGTGCCATGCCCTTTTCTTTAAGCTCTACTACCGTAGATTGAATCTCTAAATCTGAAGAATGGGCCGCATCCGATAAGCGAATCGGTTCATCCAAAAGCAGCACGCTGCCGGCAGGCAGATAATCCACCGCCGTATACGCTGGCAAAAACAGCGACAACACCTCATAGCTCTGCGTATAATCGCCTTGGGCAATGCCATCATGTAGCTGGCGCAACCGTTCGCTTTGCTCATTTTGCGCAGAAAGCGGAATGTTTTTCAGGATCTTATCCATTTCCAGCAGTGCCTTTTGCGCCTGTTTATGCGTCAGCGGCGTTTCCACAGCTGGTGATAGCGCAAACTGCTGTAGTTCCTCTTGGCTGCGCTGGGATAGTACGTCCAGCTTTCTGATTTGGTCGATCTCATCGCCAAAAAAGTCCACGCGCACCGCACTGCCATCAGCACCAAAAATATCCACAATGCCGCCTCGCACGGCAAACTCGCCCGTCTCCTGTACCGTTTCATTGCGCTGGTAGCCTGCCAGCGCCAGCTTTTCCATCACCTTATTGATCTCAATGCGCTGTCCTTTTTGCAGGGTAAACACATGCGTTTGGAAATCCTCCGGCGGGGCCAAACGAGCCCGCGCCGCGTCTACCCCTGCAATAATGACAAACGGCGCACCCGAAACAGCCCGGCTTAGGGCCTTAGCCCGCAGCCCCTGCGTCTGCTTGTTTTGACCCCGTGCCCGGCTAAGCTGTACGGTTCGTTGCGGCAGCAGTAGACACGCGTCCCCCAGCGCAGGCTCCAGCGCTGCATAAAGTTTCTGTGCAGAAAAATCGCCTGATGTCACGATCATGATGGATTTCTTCTGCTGATAAAACAGCGATAAGACCAACGGAACCTTTCCATTTTCCGGCATGCCAAAAAGAGAGAGTTTTGTCTGCTCCCCCTTCATGCTCCCAATCAATCTTTTATACGCGCCGCCCTCTGTCAACGGCTTCAGCAAAGGGCTAATCTGAGCCCATGGCTGCTGTTGCATAGATGCCTCCCCGGCGTTATACGCCGTTATACGCCCTCTGCGCAGCCTCTACCCCTTCAGTGAGCAAAAGCTTTGCCGCTTGGGCGCCATGTTCAATACTGCGCTGAAACAAAAGCGCGTCCTCTCCTTTGGGTACTCCCAAGACAAAATCAATCAGCTCCCATTTTTCCGGTGGGGCGCCCACCCCCAGGCGCACACGCGGGAATCCTCCCTCCCCCAAATGGGATAAAATACTGCGCATGCCGTTGTGCGTACCAGCACCGCCCTTTCCTCGCACGCGGATTACGCCGGCTGGCAGGTCTATATCGTCGTATAGTACCACAATATCTGTCAACGACACTTTATAGTACGCAGCAAAATCCATCACACATTCGCCGCTGTTGTTCATAAAGGTCTGCGGCTTGATCAATAGCACCTTTTCCAATCCGCATTGCGCTTGCCGCACCACTGCGCCACGCTGCTTTTTTTCCGGCGCCGCATTGAGCAACGCCCCCAATTCATCCAACGCCAAAAAACCGGCATTATGCCGGGTCTTGGCGTATTTATCTCCCGGGTTTCCCAGGCCAAATACCAGTTTCATCTTATTTGAGTTTCCCCTGTTTTCTTCGTTTGTCCGCCCATTCCGGCTTTGTCTCAGCACGAACGCGACCGATCGCCATTGAACCTGCTTCCACTTCTTCTGTAACCGTGGTACCTGCCGCCACATACGCGCCTTCCCGTACCGCCACAGGCGCTACCAAGTTTACATTACAGCCGATAAAGCAGTGATCCTCTACCGTAGATCGCTGTTTTATCTTCCCATCATAGTTCACAAAGATCGTGCCACAGGCAATATTACAGGCTTTGCCGATGTCGGCATCGCCAATATAAGCCAGATGGGGCAGTTTGGTTCCATCACCGACATTGGAATTTTTAACTTCTACAAAATCGCCAACCTTGCATCCGCTGCCAATCTTGCTGCCCGGCCGCAAATACGCAAATGGCCCCACCGTCGTACCGTTGCCGATTTCGCTTTGTACAACCACGCTGTTTTGCAGTTCCACGCCGTCTGCAAGGATGCTGTCCTCAACACGCGAAGAGCCCATCAGCACGCAATCCGCTCCGATCTTTGTACGGCCCTTGAGCATCACGCCCGGATATAAAATGGTATCGCGGCCGATCTCCACCTGCTCTTCAATGTATACCTGCTGCGGATCAAGGATGGTTACGCCATTTCGCATATGATTCTCTTTGATTCGCGTTTGCAAATATTGCTCTGCCTGCATCAGCTGTATCCTGTCGTTGACGCCCATACACTCCTCCTGGCTCGTCACCACAGCTTCAACAGGACGATGCGCCTGTACCAAAAACCCGATACAGTCCGTCAGATAATACTCCTGCTGTGCGTTGTCGCATGTCAGCTGTGCTAGCCCCTCTAACAGTGCCTGGTTATCAAAGCAGTATACCGAGGCGTTGACCTCTTTTACCTGCCGCTCCTCATCCGTTGCGTCTTTATGTTCTACGATCCTTACCACACGGCCGTGATCATCCCGCAGCACACGTCCATAGCCAGTAGGGTTCTCCGCAATGCTGCTCAAAAGCGCTGCCCCACCCTTGGGGGTTTTGTCGATCAGCGTTTGCAGCGTCTGCTGTGTCAAAAGCGGCATATCGCCTGCCAAAATCAACGTCTTGCCATCGTAATCCTTTAGGTAAGGCATGGCCATCTGCACGGCATGCCCTGTACCCTTTTGTTCTGTTTGCTCTACCACTGCCGCGGACTTTTCCACAAACGGAGCCACCTGTTCTTTCCCATGGCCTACCACCACAATAGGGCTGCACTGCGCCGGGCAAGCATTCAGTACCCTCTGCACCATTTCTACTCCACATACTTTATGTAGCACCTTGGGCGTCCTGCTCTTCATTCTTTTTCCTTCGCCCGCCGCCAAGACCACTGCTTTGATGGGTTCCACTGACAAATGCCCCCTTTTGTTGGATCTCAATGTATATATTATAAGCTAAAATGCTTCGTTCATTGTATGCAAACACCCTTTGCATTGTCAAGTTTTGATGAATTTTCCAGTTTTTCTCTTTCCTATTATATTTATACAAGATAAAATCAAAGATAGAATTTTCAGGGAGTCTCTCTAACATAGATAAAAATATGAAAAATTAATCTATTATCCGGAAAAGAGTCTTGACATCCTGTTTCTTTGGGTGTAGTTTTACATCAAGATAAAAACAAGGGTGTTTGCCAAGGCGTTATGTCTGTTGCCGGTAAGCCCCTTTTTATATTCTGTTATCCATAACTATGCCGGCAAAAAGGAGGAGTTCTATGTCCATTACCGTATCCGGTGTTCTCATCGGAATCGTGTTTGGCATTGCGCTCGGCTGTTTTCAGCTGTATGCGTTGTGGCATATGGTTTCCAATCCTGCCTATCGTTGGCTTTGGTTCATCGGCAAAATGCTGGCCTATGTGGCGGTATTTCTGTTGATGGCGCTATGGTCCGTGGGCCATCTGGCCGGCTGTGCGGGTGCAGCGCTATTTCTGTTGTTCGCAGGGGCTGCCGTCATATTCACCAAGGCAAAGAGGAGTTAACTAAGTCATGGAGCAAAACACAACCTCTCAAGCTGCCCAGAAGCAGGGTGTCAAAAAGAAAAAATCCATCAAGCAAAAGCTGCTAGCCTTTTTAAAGCTCGCCGCGCCATACCTGATCTTATGCGCGATCTATGGCACATTGATGCTGATTTTCGGCCCCAAGGAAAGCAATAGTATGGAGCTTTCCATCGATGTCGGCACCATCACGTTGCCGGGTATCGGAGCTGTTAGCTGGTCTGTTTTTGTGGGCGGCGTCATTCTTTTGCTATGTATCGTCGTTCTGCTATGCCTAAATCTGTTTTATTATAGAGGCATGACGGAAAATCCGAAAAAGCTGCAAAACTATCTGCAGTTGTTTGTCACCACCTATGACAAAATGGCAACCAACCGCCTGGGCGAAACCATCGGGCGGGAAATTGCCCCTTACCTATTTGCCTTGACCGTATACATCGGCCTTGGCTGTTGTATCGAGTTGTTCGGTCTTACGGCGATGACCGCCGACATTAATACAACCTTGGCGCTGGGAATCTGTACGTTCATCATGATCAATTACATCACCATCCGCCACAGGGGGTTAAAGTATCGGGCCCAAAGCTATCTAAAGCCGATGGCGGCCGTGGCGCCCGTCAAGTTGCTTTCAGACTTGGCAGTGCCTGTTTCGCTGGCTTGTCGTTTATACGGCAATGTACTGGCGGGCATGATCGTTATGGAGCTGATCTATTCCGTAACAACTATCCTAATTCCGCCGCTTCTTTCCCTGTATTTCAGCGTGTTCCACACGGCGATTCAGGTGTATATATTTGTTTACCTATCGCTTTCCTATGTAGGCGAAGCGTTGGATTAAGATTTCATTCCCAAAAGGAGGATTATTATCATGAGTGCAATTGGATTAATCGCAATTGGTGCCGGCATTGCTGTTTTAGCTGGTCTGGGTGCTGGTCTCGGCATGGGCATTGCCACCAGCAAGGCAGTGGAGGCCGTAGGCCGCCAGCCGGAAGCACAAGGCAAGATCAACTCCGTTCTTTTGTTAGGGTTGGTTTTGGCGGAATCCACCGCAATCTACGGTTTTGTAGTTGCGCTGTTGATCATGTTTGTGTTAGGCGGTAAGGCATAACCCTTATGCTCTCTGAACCATTGATAAAGGAAAGGGATTATCTATGAACATCGATCTGTGGAGTATCGGCTGGCATATGCTGTCGGTGTTCTTCCTGGCGTTGCTGTTCAAACACTTTTTATTCAAGCCGGTGCGCGCTTTTATGGACAACAATGCAAAAAAGGTGATGGAAGACCGCCAACAGCTGGAAGTCGTCAAGCAAGAGATTACCATTCAGCAAAATCAAGTCAAAGCTCAAAAAGAGGAGCTTCGCGCCCATTCTGCCGAAACGTTGACCCGTTCACAAAAGCAGGCGGAAGAGCTTGCCAAGGATGTGATTGCAACGGCAGAAAAAGAGGCAGACCGAATTCGCCGCCGCGCAACCGAAGAGGCGGAGCAGCTGCGTATCAAGGCCATGGAGGATTCCGAAGAGCGTATCGGATCTCTTTCCGTGGAGCTTGCCGGTCGTATCCTCTCTCGTGAGATCAAAAAAGAGGATCATGAGCGCATGATAGACGCCTTTATCAAAGAGGTAGCGGAGAAATGAAGGGCTTTATCCGTACCGCTTATCCTCTTTCGGAAAGCCAGCTTGCCAGGCTGACGGCTGTGTTTTCCAGCAAACTGCATACTCCCATTGATTTTCAAGTGGAGCAAGCACCGGAGCTTCTTTGCGGGCTAGAGGTCACCATCGGCGGCCGTATTTACGAATACAACGTAAAGGATCAGCTCATCGATGCCATGCAGTTGATGACTACGTAACAAGGATGGTGAAATCCTATGGCAAATAATGAATCAACCGATGTAATTCGCGAAAAGGTAGATTCATTTGAATATAAGCCTCAAATCTCCTCCTTCGGCCATGTTCTCAAGGTGGGCGACGGCATTTTTTGGGCCGATGGGCTGGAAGGGCTGCAGCTCAGCGAGCTGGTTGAGCTGCCCGGAGAAATATACGGCATGGCGCTGTCGTTGGCGGAAAACTACAACGGCATTGCCCTGCTCAATGGTGAATATGAGGTAACCGAAGGCATGGAGGTGCGCGGCACCGGCCATGTCGTTCAAGTGCCCGTACAGGGGCTGGAGGGCCGTATTGTCGATCCGATCGGCCGGCCGCTTGATGCACAGGGCCCGATACAAAGCTTAAAATTCCGGCCCGTTGAGCATGAAGCCCCCGCCATCATCGATCGTGACGTCGTGGAGCGTCCGCTGCAAACCGGCTGGCTGTCCATCGATGCCATGGTTCCCATCGGCAAAGGGCAGCGTGAACTCATCATCGGCGACCGGCAGACCGGAAAAACTGCGCTGGCCGTCGATACCATCATCAACCAGCGCGGCCGCAATGTTCGTTGCTTTTATGTGGCCATCGGCCAAAAGATCAGTACCGTAAAAAACGTAATGGAAGAATTGGCACATCACAATGCGCTTTCCTATACAACGGTGGTCTTTGCAGGGGCTTCTGATCCTGCGCCGATGCAGTATATTGCGCCCTATGCGGGGTGCGCTATGGCAGAGCATGTCATGGAAGAGGGCAGCGATGCGCTCATCGTATATGATGATCTTTCCAAGCACGCCGTAGCCTACCGCAGCATGTCTCTATTGCTTCGCAGACCGCCGGGCCGTGAGGCGTATCCTGGCGATGTTTTCTATCTGCATTCGCGTCTGTTGGAACGCGCTGCGCAGCTGTCCGCCAAAAAAGGCGGCGGTTCCATTACAGCGCTTCCCATTGTGGAAACGATGGCCGGCGATATCTCCGCCTATATTCCTACCAATGTCATCTCGATAACCGATGGCCAGATCTTTTTGGAGGAAAGCCTGTTCCATTCCGGCATTCGTCCAGCTTTGAACGTAGGGCTTTCCGTATCTCGTGTAGGCGGCGCCGCACAAACGCCCGCCGTCCGGAAATCTGCCGGCCAGCTGCGGTTGGATCTTTCCCAGTACCGGGAAATGAAAGTTTTCTCCCAGTTTGGCTCAGATTTGGACGAATCTACCAGAGATCTGCTGTCCTATGGCGAACGCTTAACGCAGATTTTGATTCAGGATCGCTATACGCCTATCTCAGAGGACGAGCAGGCCGTCATTCTGTATGCTATGACGCAAAAGGGGCTGGTCTCTTCCCTAGAGCAAACAAAATGGGTACAAGAGGGATTGATTCCCTTTATCCAACAGTCCTATCCGCAGATCTTGGCACAGCTGGGTAAGGATCATACGCTCAATGATGATGTGCGAGCGTGGATTGCGGATGCGGTAAAGGATTTTATCGCCCAAAAAACAGAGCAAAAACAAAAAGAGGAATTGGCAAAGGCCAAAGCCGCTGCCGTTGTACAGGAGAATGAGCAATGAACTTAGCGGAGATTAGACAAAGAATTGTCAGCATCTCCCAAACGCGGCAAATTACGCAGGCCATGCGCATGATTTCCAGCGCGAAGATGCGTCAAGGCCTAAAACGCGCCACCGCCAACGACTACTATATCCAATCCGTCCGAACCGCCATCCGCACCCTGCTGACGACGGTATCTACGATGGAGCATCGATTTGTAGACCGTGCGAAAAGTGGGCGTGCCGCGTTTGTGGTGATAACCAGCGAACGTGGTTTAGCTGGCGGTTATAACAACAATATCCTCAAATTTGCAGAAGAGTATATGTCCACCTACCAAATGGAGCGTGTGTATACCATCGGCGCCGTGGCCCATGAGTATTTTTCACATAAACATGTAGATCATAGCACTGACTTTCTGCGCGTTATCGATCATCCCGAGCTATACGAAGCCCGTAAGCTTTCTTTTGACCTGCTTCGTCTCTTTCTTCGCGGAGAGGTGGATCAGATCTTCATCTTTTATACGCACTTGATCAATTCCATGACCTGTGAGCCGCGTGTGTTGCGTCTGCTGCCCCTCCGTCAGTCTGATTTCCCTGAAATACAGCTGCCGGAGCAACTCTATCCCGGC